>JAKBCG010000004.1 GCA_021808035.1 Pseudomonadota bacterium | reverse complement strand
ACCTCGTCGATCCGCGGTACTTCTCGGCCGCGAACATCAAGAATCGCCTCGAGAGCTATTTTCAGATGGTCGAGCAGCGGCGCGCAGGCGCGAGGAGTGCGGCGTGAACGTACAGGCGATGAAGACCTTCGTCGGCATCGACCTCGGGTCGACGACGACGAAGTCGGTGCTGATCGACGAGAACCAGCAGGTGATCGGGCGCGGGATCACGAATTCGCGCTCCAATTATGCGACCGCGGCGCGGGTCGCCGGCGAGGAGGCGAGGGTCGACGGCCGCTTCACGCTGATCCGCCGGACGCTCACCGACAGCGGCCTGCTCGGCGACGGGCTCGCGGACTTCCTCGCGGACCTGGAGCGCTCCTTCCGCCTCGAACAATTCATCGAGCGGCTCGACGACCTCGAGGCCACCTGCCTCGGCCAGCTGAAGGGCGGCCGGTTCGCCGCGTTGGAGGACCGGCTGCGCGAGGCCCTGCTGGAGACGTTCCGGCGGTTGCGGGTAGAGGCGCCGGAGATGTTCGCACCGGGCGCGAAGCGCAAGTCCGACTTCTTCCGCGACATCGCCGGCGCGAGGTTCTACGCGAACGCCGAGGCCGTCGCGCGCGAGGGCGCATTCCCGTACGAGGTGCTGCTGAACGCGTACGACAAGGCGATCATCGAAGTCGAGAACCGCCCGCCGTCCGGGGCCTTGAACGACCAGTTACGACGTGCACTCGCGCGGGTGCTGGCATCGGCCGACGCGGTCGGGGTCCGGGCGGCCGAGGAGGTCCGTTCCCGGGTCGAAGCGGCGATCGGGATCGATCTCGAGGAGACCTATCTCGTCGGCACCGGCTACGGCCGGGTGACCCTGCCGTTCTCGAAGGAGCACATCCGATCCGAGATCCTGTGCCATGGACTCGGCGCACACCTGATGTATCCGGGCACGCGGACCGTGCTCGATATCGGCGGCCAGGACACCAAGGGCATCCAGGTCGACGACCACGGCATCGTCACCAGCTTCCAGATGAACGACCGCTGCGCCGCGGGCTGCGGCCGCTATCTCGGCTACATCGCCGACGAGATGAACATGGGTCTGCACGAGCTCGGCCCCATGGCGATGAAATCCGACCGACCCGCGCGGATCAACTCGACCTGCACGGTGTTCGCCGGCGCCGAGTTGCGCGACCGCCTGTCGCTCGGCGAGAAGCGCGAGGACATCGTGGCCGGCCTCCATCGGGCGATCATCCTGCGCGCGATCTCGATCATTTCGAGATCCGGCGGCGTCACCAACGAATTCACGTTCACCGGCGGTGTCGCGAAGAACCAGGCGGCGGTGCGCGAACTGCGGCAGGTCGTCAACGAGAACTACGGCGAGGTCGCGATCAACATCAATCCCGACTCGATCTATACGGGAGCGCTCGGCGCGGCTGAATTCGCACGACGGGCGTACGAGGGCGGGGCGAGACCGGAGGGCAGAGCATGACGACGATCACGGCAGGCATCGATGTGGGCACCGGCGCCGTGAAGGCGGTGCTGATGCGGGTGCGGGACGGCGAGGCCGAGTGGCTGTCGCGGTCCTCGCTGAGGATCCGGCAACGCGATCCAATCGAACTCGCGCGGGTGTGTTTCGACCAGGTGCTCGAGGACGCGAAGATCGGCGAGAAGGAGGTCCACTACGTCGCGACCACCGGCGAGGGCGAGAGCGTGCCGTTCCACACCGGGCACTTCTACTCGATGACGACGCATGCCCGGGGCGCGATCTATCTCGACCCCGAGGCGCGCGCGGCGCTCGACGTCGGCGCGTTGCACGGCCGTGCGATCTCGATGGATGAACGCGGCAAGGTGCTCAAATACAAGATGACGAGCCAGTGCGCGTCCGGCTCGGGGCAGTTCCTGGAGAACATCGCGCGCTACCTCGGCATCGCCCAGGACGAGATCGGCGGCCTCTCGAAGCAGGCGGACAACCCCGAGGTGGTCTCGTCGATCTGCGCCGTGCTCGCCGAGACCGACGTGATCAACATGGTCTCGCGGGGGATCTCGCCGCAGAACATCGTCAAGGGCATCCACCTGTCGATGGCGAGCCGGCTCGTGAAGCTGCTGAAGTCGATCGACGCCAGCAGCGGCGTCGTGCTTGCGACCGGAGGCCTCGCGCTCGACGCGGGACTCGTCGACGCGCTGAACGAGGAAACCGGCAACATGAAGGGCATGTCGGCGAGGATCCGCGCTCACGCGGATTCGCCTTTCGCCGGCGCGCTGGGCGCGGCGCTTTGGGGCGCCTATCGGTACGATCGGCTGGTCGAGCGCGGCGAGATTGCGCGCGCCGCCTGAGGTATTGGACGGAGGATTCGCGAAATGGCATTGATGATCATCGAAAGCTGCACCGCCTGCGACGCGTGCGAGCCCGTGTGCCCGAACCAGGCCATCACCGCGGGACGGCCGATCTACGTGATCGACCCCATGAAGTGCACTGAATGCGTCGGCGCCGAGGACGAGCCGCAGTGCAAGCTCGCGTGCCCGGCCGACTGCATCGTCCCGAACCCGGATTTCGCCGAGTCGCAGGACGAACTGCTCGCGAAGTACCAGCAGCTGCACGGCTGAGCGGCCGCGCGGGACGCGCCGGCGCCGCGTGCGTCGCGCCGCCGGGCGGCTAGAGAATCCGATCGAACGCGAGGGTGCGCGACGGCGCGAAGCCGCAGCGGCCGAAGAACGCGAGCACGTCGTGGTCGCTCCAGTCGACTTCGGTCACGACGCGTTCGACGCGCAGCGACGCGAGGTTCGCGAACAGCTGCGACAGGAGCGCGCGGCCGACGCCGCGCGAGCGATACTCCGGTGAGACGCCGAGGGTGTCGATCTCTGCGGCTGGGTCGGTGCGACCGAACTCGCCGAGGCCGACGCGGGCGGTCACGAATCCGACCACGCGACCGTCCAGCTCCGCGACCAAGGACACGCGCAGGTCCGATTCTTCGAGCGTCTCGGCGATCTTGGCGGCGAGGTAGGCGCCGCGGTCGCGTCCGGTGATCTCCCGGTCGATCGCGATCATCGCGGTCACGTCCTGGTCACGGATCGTGCGGATCGGGATGCGGTCGCGGGCGAGCGGACCGTAATCCGGACCCGGCGGGCGCCCGTAGTCGACTTCGGTGGGCTCGCCGACGTGCTGCGGCATTCCGGCATTGCTGTTCTTCGGCATCGTGATCCGCTCCAGGGGTCAAATCTCGTCGGGGCTTTCGTCGAACGGCACCGCGACCGGCCGCTCGATCACCAGACGGCTCGAGAGTGCGAAACCCGCGCCAGCGAAGAATCGCAGCAACTCGTCCATCGTCCAGTCCGCTTGCGAGTGCAGCCGAGGCAGGTTCCGCGCACGCGCCTCGGTCGTGATCGCGTCCATCAGCGCCCGCCCGCATCCCTGGCCGCGGCTCGCGGGGTCGACGCCGAGCACGTCGATCACGGCGCTCGAGTCGGTGCGTCCGAACTCCCCGCGTTGCACGCGCGCGAGCGCGAACCCGGCGAGGCGTCCTTTCACGTCGACGCCGAACTGCAGGGACTCGGCGGGATCCGCGGCGTGCATTTCGAGCCGCTTCTCGAGGAAGCGCCGGCGCGAACGTCCGACGTGGGCGCGATCGATCGCGACCAGGCGGTCGAGGTCGTCGGCGCGCAGCGCGCGGACGCGGATCGGAGGAGGAACGGGGGTGGCGGTCATCGTCGAACCTCAAAGGTTACCAGCGTATTCGGCCTGCCAGCGCGCGTCGGTCTCGGTGTCCAGCGACTCCTCGAGTAGCGGCAGCAACATTTGTTCCTCGATCTCGACGTGTGCGCGCAACGACGCGCACAGCTGCGCGGCGGTGGTCCGGTACTCGGTCCACGATGCCGCGGTGAAGCCGTTCTCCCGCGCGGTGCGGCCGAACGCCGCAAGCGTCGCCGCGAGCGGCCGGATCGCGGCGTGCTCGGCGACGAGCTGCGCGACGATCTCGTCCTCGCCGTCGTCCGCGAGGCGCTCGAACAGAGGTCGTTCCTCGAAGTCGAAGTGCCGGCCAAGTTCGTCGCCGAGCGCGGCGGCCACATCGCGGAGCAGTCGCGCGATCGCGGGGTCGGCTGCTGCGGGCGGCGGCGCCGCTGCGGCGGTCGCTTGCGCCAGCCGATCGATGAGCGCGATGGTCGCGACGTGTTCCTCGTGCAGGACTTCGACGATCCGGCTGCTCACGGGCCCTCCGTCGAGGGCCCGCGGACCGCCGCGGTTTCCGGCGCTGCGAGCGTGCCCAGCAACCGGCGAGTGAGCGCGGCGGCGATCGAGCGCCGGTGGTTCGACGGGAACAGGGTCGTGCGCATCGGCCGCACCTGTTTCGCGACCAGCTTCTCGGCCGCGGTCAGCAGCGACTCGTCGACGCGATGGCCGAGGAGCGCGTCCGTGCCGTCGATCAGCAGCGGGCGCGAGTTCGTGCCGGTGACCCCGATCCGCAGCGCGCTCAATCGTTCGCCCTCGATCCGGCAGGCGATCGCGACGCCCGCGAGCGGGAAGTCGAACGAGCGGCGAACGCGTTCCTTCAGGTAGCCCGAGCGCGTTGCCGTCGCCGGAACCTCGATCGCGGTCACGATCTCGTCGGCGGCGAGCCGCAGGTGCGCGCGCCCTTCCTCGTGATACAGGTCTGCGCAAGCGACGCGGCGACGTCCCCCGGGGCGGGCGACTTCGATGTCGGCGTCGAGTGCGATCAAGGCCGGGGCGAGGTCGCCGCTGAAGGCGGCGTGGCAGCGTGTGCCTTCGGGGGCGACGTGACAGACCTCGCCGCCGCTCTTCAGGCAGGCGCCGTTCGCGGCGCGCCACCACGCGCTTTGGTTGAAATAGATGCAGCGCGTCTGCAGGCACAGGTTGCCCCCGACCGTCCCGAGCCGGCGGTGTCCTGGCGCGGCGATCGACGCCGCCGCCGCCTGCAAGGCCGCGTGGCGGTCCGCGATCACGGGGTCCTCCGCGAGCCGCGCGAGAGGTACGAGCGCGCCGATGCGCGTGCGATCACCGGTCGTGCGCATCTCCCCGAGTTCCGCGATGCCGGTGATGTCGATCAGCGCCGGCGGCGCGAGCAGGCCGCGGCGCATGTTCACCAGCAAATCGGTGCCGCCGGCGAGAAACTCGTGCTGCGGGCAATCGGCGCGCGCGGCGATCGCCGCCTCGACCGTCGTCGGGCGGATCAGACGCAGGCGCGGCAGCGGCAACGGTGCGGTCATCGGCGGCCGCCCGCCAAGGCATCGAGGCGCTCGCGACGACGACGGGCGATCACGGCGTCGAGCACCCGGTCGGGGGTCGCCGGCAGCACGTCGAGATCGACGCCGATCGCGTCGGCGATCGCCGCGGCGAGCGCCGGCGCGAACGAGGCCAGCGCGCCCTCGCTCGCCTCCTTCGCGCCGAACGGTCCGTTCGGATCGATGCTCTCGACGATCATGGCGTCGATCGGCGGCGAGTCGAGGCTCGTCGGCATGCGGTATTCCAGGAGGCTTGCGTGCGCGGGCATGCCGTTCAGGTAGCGAGTCTCCTCCATCAAGGCCTGACCCATGCCCATCCAGACCGCGCCTTCGATCTGGCCGCGCACCGCGAGCGGGTTGATCGCGAAGCCGCAGTCGAGCGCGACCCAGACCCGGTCGACCGAGACCCGCCCGGTGTCCTCGTCGACGCTGACCTCGACGACCTGGGCCGCGTAGCTGAAACCCATCGTCGAGCCGACCGCGCCGCCGCGATGCTTGCCGCCCTGCGCCTCCGGCGGGCAGGTGAAAGTGCCCTTCACGGTCAGCGTGCCTTGGTCGACCAGCGCGGCCTTGACCGCGTCCGTGAACGATATTCCCTGGTCGGCCGCGCTCAACGAGCGGAACCGGCCGTCCGTACAGTCGATGTCCGCCGGATCGCGCTCGAGACGGCGCGCGGCGGCTTCGGTCAACAGGGTCCGCAGGCGACGCGCGGCGTCGATCGCCGCATTGCCGACCATGAAGGTGATGCGCGAGGAGTACGCGCCGTTGTCCTTGGGCGTGGTCGCGCTGTCGGCGGCGATCACGCGCACCTGCTCGATGGGCAGACCGAGCGTCTCCGCGACCGCGATCGCGACCATCGTCGAGGAACCTTGGCCGATGTCGGCCGCCCCGGTGAACGCGGTCACCGACCCGTCCCAGTCGACCTTAACGTTCACGACGGCGTGCGGCTCGCCGGTCCAGTGGATCGGCTTCGCCGCGCCGCTCACGTAGTGGGAACAGGCCATGCCGAGACCCTTGCCGCGCGGGAGCCGGCCGCGGCGTGTCCTCCACCCGCTGGCGGCCTCGACCCGGTCGAGACATTCGGCGAGTCCGTAGCTGTTGATCGCAAGCTCGTTCAGGGTGCGGGTCGGCGCGTGCAGCAGGTTTCGGCGTCGTACCTCGAACGGATCGAGCCCGAGTTCCCGGGCCATCCGGTCGAGCAGCAGCTCGAACGCGTGGCGGGTGTCGACGCTGCCGTGGCCGCGCATCGCACCGCAGGGCGGCAGGTTCGCGTACACGCGATAGCCGTCGTACCTGACCGCGGGCAGGTCGTACAGGCCATGCAGCAGCGACCCGGCGTACAGGATCGTGATCACCCCGTACCCGGCGTAGGCGCCGCCGCGTTGCACGACCTCGCACTCGCAGGCGCGCAGCCGCCCGTCACGGCCGAGGCCGAGCTTCATGCGGATCCGGGTCTGCGGCCGGGCGCGGTGCGTGATGAAGGTTTCTTCGCGGGTGAGCTCCATCGCGACCTTGCCACCGGCGGTGCGCGCGAGCATCGCGGTCACGAGCTCGAAATTCAGGACCTCGACGCGGGCCCCGAAGCCACCGCCGACGAACGGTTTGATCACGCGGATCCGCGACTCGTCCATCTCGAGGCAGCGCGCGAGCATCATGTGCAGGTAGAACGTGACCTGCGAGACGCTCTGCATCGTCAGTCGTCCGGTGGAAGGGTCGAATTCGGCGAGCGCCGCATGCGGCTCGATCTGCGCGTGGTTGACCTCCGCACAATCGATCACCGTCTCGCGCACGAGGTCCGCGGTCGCGAAGCCGGCGGCGACGTCACCGAAGCTGTGATGGACCTCGCGCTCGAGATTGCCGGGCTTGTCGTCGTGGATGCGGACCGCGTCCGCCGCCCGTGCCTGGTCGGCCTCGTAGTAGGCGGGCAGCTCGTGGACCTCGAGCTCGATCAAGGACAACGCGAGCGCGGCGGTTTCGGCGTCGATCGCCGCGACCGCGGCGACCGGCTCACCTCGGTAGCGGACCTTGCCGCGCGCGAGCGGGTATTCGTTCATCGCGATCGGCAGCACGCCGTACGGCACGCGGCAGTCCTCGCCGGTCAGGATCGCGACCACGCCGGGGAGTCGTCGCGCACGCTCGACGTCGAGGCGCAGGATCTGCGCGTGGCTGCAGGGGCTGCGCAGGATCCGTCCGACGAGCGCGCCGCGGTGGTCGAGATCCGCGGTATAGCGCGCCCGGCCGGTCACCTTGTCGATCCCGTCGATCAACGGGACGCCAGCGCGGGCTCCGGCGAGTTGCGTCATCGACGCCGCCCTAGGTCCCGGCTTGCACGGCCGCGCGCACCGACTCGACGATCTTCACGTAGCCGGTGCAGCGGCACAAGTTGCCGGCGAGCGCCGCGCGGATCTGCGCCTCGCTCGGATCGGGACACCGGCGCAGCAGTCCTTCGGCCGCCATGATCATGCCGGGCGTGCAGAAGCCGCACTGGGCGCCGAGCTTCTCGTGAAACGCGCGCTGCAAGCGATGCAGCCGCCCGCCGGCGCCGAGACCTTCGATCGTCTCGACCGAACGGCCCTCGCAGCGGACCGCGAGCGTGAGACAGGACGGCACCGGGTCGTCGTCCACCAGCACGGTACAGGCCCCGCACTCCCCGCCGTCGCATCCCGTCTTGGTGCCGGTCAAGCCGGCGGTCTCGCGCAGGTAATCGACGAGCAGTTGATCGTCCGCGACCGCGTCTTCGCGCCAGCGCCCATTCAGGCGGATTCGCAGCAGGCGTTTTCCTGGAATCGGATCCGGCTCGAACATATGATGCACCTCGCGCCAGCGGCGTGCGGTCCCTCGGAATCTGGTGTCCCACAGGCTTCTAGGGTATTATAGTACCGGAATACTTGTTTGACGTCCACCGGGAGTTCTCGTGCGCCTGCGGACCTTGCCCGTCCGCGGCGGCGCTCGAGCCGGCGATCAAGGAAGGGCGGGGAGTGATGTGAAACAAGCAACGACCGAGATACGAAAGAAGCGGCCTGGGCGTGCACCGGCGCCGACTGAAGCGCCGCCATCGGGTGAACCGGGGATCCTGATCCGCGCCGCGGAACGGCGCGACGTCGCTGAAGTGACCGCGCTCGATGCGCAAGTCACCGGACTGCCCAAGCCCGAGCATTGGATGGAGCTGTACCGTCGTCAACGACCGAGCGGCGGCGCGCCGGCGGGCATCTTCCTGGTCGCCGCGGCGCCGGCCGAGCCCGAGCGCGTGCTCGGCTTCATCGTCGGCGAGATCCGGGCGTGGGAATTCGGCTCCGATCCTTGCGGGTGGGTGTACGCGCTGTCGGTGCGTCCCGACGCGCGCGAGCGCGGCGTCGGCGAGGCGTTGCTAGAAGCGATTGCGGAGGCGTTCCGCAAGACCGGCGTGGGCAAGATGCGCACCATGGTGGCGCGCGACGCGATCCTGCCGATGCAGTTCTTCCGCGGCGAGGGGTTGATGGCGGGACCGTACATCCAGTTGGAGAAGGATCTCTAGCATGAAACTCCAGGTCGCCAGCCAGCTCGCGGTGTTCTCGATCCTCGAACTCGTCGCGGAGCCGAACCGGCAGATCACGGTCGCCGACATCGGCGCGAAATACGGGATATCGACGAATCACCTCGCGAAGGTGATGAACGTGCTCGGGCGCGCCGGATTGGTGCGCTCGGTGCGCGGCGCCGGCGGCGGGTTCCAGTTCAGCGGCAACGCGCGCCGGACCACCCTGCTCGACATCATCGAGTTGTTCGAGCCACGCGGCCTGCGGGGCCCCGAGACCGGTGAGCTCGGCCGGCATACCGCCGAGGCGGCGGCGCTCGGCCTGGTGCTCGGCGAGATCGACGACACCGTCAGGGCGACGCTCGGTTCGATCACGGTCGCGACCCTGCGCGACCTGGCGAACCAGCGGCGCCCGAAGGCCGCGACCGCGAGCTGATCGCATCGGGTCCGTACCGTCTGGAGGAGCGACCGTGTCCATCACCGAGTCCCGTTTCCATTGCGATTTCCACGGTCATTTCGCGCTCGTCACCGGCGGCGCCAGGGGCATCGGCAGCACGATCGCCGATGCGCTCGCATCGGCCGGCGCAGCGGTGCACGTCTTCGACGTCGGGACGGCGGCCGTCGGGCCGCACGCGTTCAGCACGGTCGACGTATCGCGATCGGACTCCGTGGAGAGCGCCGTCGCGTGCTTGCCCCGCACGCCGACGCTGCTGGTGAACAACGCCGGCATCACGCGGGATCGCACGCTCGCGAAGATGAGCGACGAGGAGTGGTCGACGGTGCTCGCGGTCAACTTGACGGGCGCGTTCCACCTGATCCGCGCGATCGCGCCGCGGATGGCGGCCGAGGGCTACGGGCGGATCGTGAACATCACCTCGATCAACGGCCTGCGCGGCAAGTTCGGGCAAGGCAACTATGCGGCGTCGAAGGCGGGGTTGATCGGCCTGACCAAGACGGCGGCGAAGGAGTTCGGCCGCAAAGGCGTCACCGTGAACGCGGTCGCGCCCGGCATGGTGCTCACCGAGATGGCGCTCGCGGCGCCGCCGGAGACGACCGATCGCGCTCTCGCGGAAGCCGCCCTGCCGACGCTCGCGAGCCCCGGGGACATCGCCGCCGCGGTGCTGTTCCTGCTGTCCGACGCCGCACGGATGATCACCGGCGAAGTGCTGCGCGTCGACGCCGGACAGTACATCTAGCGGCCGTCCGCCGCACGCATCCAGCCGCGGTTCAACGCCGGCCGTGATCCTGGCGGGCGGCGGCGATCAACCGCAACAGTTCGGCATGTCCGACGACCCCGGGGACGAGCGTGCGCCCGATCAACAAACCCGGCGTACCCTGCAACTCGAGCGCGCGCGCCTCGTCGTCATTGCGGTTCAGGACCCGGTTGATATCGGCCGCGTGCGCCTGCAAGTCGCTCAACATCCGTGGAACGTCGATCCCCGCGCGGCCCAGCACTTCTCGGACCTCCGCGTCGCTCGTGAGCCCCGGACCGCCGAGCAATGCGTCGTGCGCCTGCAGGTACTTGCCCTGGTATCCGGCCGCGAGTGCGCAGCGCGCGGCGTACACCGAAGCCGGTCCGAGGACCGGCCAGTCCTTGTAGATCAACGCGAGCCGCGGGCCGGCCGCGACCACCTGGCGCAGCATCGGCGTGATGCGCCGGCAGAACGGGCAGTTGTAGTCGAAATACTCGACGATCGTGACCTCGGGGTCCCGAGCGCCGATCCGCGCCGGACCTGGGTCGCGCGTGATCGCGATCTCGGCCGAGCGGGTCACCTGCGGATACATCTGTGCCGCCGCGATCCCGGTGCCGGCGACCGTCGCGAACAGCACGATCAGGGACACCCAGGGCGCTGCGAGGGGCCGCGCGCGGCGCTGCAGGGGGGGCGTCGGCTTCATCGGGAGGAACTTCGACATGGGGGAACTCCGTGATCCACGATTCGCCCGCTGGCGGGCGGTCGACCCATTATCGCAGAAGCGCCGCCGCCGTCGGTCAACCCCGCGACCGTCGGCGCGTTGCTGTAAACCGTTGGCAGCACCGCGAGGCTCGATTCATGGATCTGGAAGACCGTCGCAGGGCGTCGAGCGCCGTGAACCGGTTCGGGCTCGGCGCCCGAGCCGCCGCGACGGAGCCCAGCGGCGATCCGCGTGCGTGGCTACTCGCGCAAATCCGACGCCCACCCGACGGCGCCGAGTGGCTCGCCGGATTGCCCGACAGCCTCGATTATCTTCGGCGCGAGACCGATCTGATGCGCGAACTTCGCAAATTGCGCCGGCGGGGGGCGACCGCAACGGGCCGCGGTCCGACGGCCGCCGGTCACCCCGAGCCGCGCAATCCGTTCCAGCAGCGATTTCGCGAGGCATTCGGCGACGATCTCCGCCGTGAGTCGCTCGCGCGATGGCAAATCGCGGCGACGACGACGACGCCGTTCGCCGAGCGGCTCGTGCGGTTCTGGTCGAATCACTTCGCGGTATCGGTCGACAAGGGGCCGGTGCGGCTGTACGCGGCCCCCTTCGAGCGGGAGGCGATCCGTCCGCACTTCGCCGGGCGATTCGCCGATCTGCTGCTGGCGGTCGAGACGCATCCGGCGATGCTGCGCTACCTCGATCAGGCGCAGTCGGTGGGACCGGATTCGCCGCTCGCGCGACGGATCGATCGGCGCCTGGCGCTGCGCGCCCGACGTAACGACCAGCCGGCCCGGCAGCTCGGTCTCAACGAGAATCTCGCGCGCGAGATCATGGAACTGCACACGCTCGGCGCGAACGCGGGCTACACCCAAGCCGACGTCACCGAGTTCGCCCGGGCACTGACCGGCTGGAGCGTGCCGTTCCCGGGACAGCTCGACCGCGGGCGGGTCGATCGTCCGTTCTTCTATCGCGCGGCCGCGCATGAGCCGGGGACCCGCGTCGTGCGCGGCCGCCGTTACCCGGACACGGGGTTCGACCAGGCGCGCGCGATCCTGCTCGATCTGGCGGCGAGTCGCGCGACCGCGCGGCATCTGGCGTTCCAACTCGCGCGACACTTCGTCGCCGATGTCCCGCCGCCGGAACTCGTCGAGCGGCTGGAACAGGCCTACCTGGAAAGCGGCGGCGAGCTTGCCGCCGTATACGCCGCCATGATCGATGCGCCGGCTTCCTGGTCCCCGGCCGCGCGCAAGTTCCGTTCACCGCAGGATTTCCTGGTCGCGGCGCTGCGCGGAGGATCGATGGTCCTCGGCTCGCGAGCGCAGCCGTTCGAATGGTTCGCCGCGCGCCTGGGTCAGCCGACCTTCATGCCCCGATCGCCCGCCGGATTCAGCGATCTCGCGGCCGACTGGATCGGGCCCGACGCCCTGTGGAAGCGCGTGCAGGCCGCGGAGGGTCTCGCGTCGCGAGTGCCGCGCGCGGGGCTCGACCCACGGGTGCTCGCGACGTCGCTGCTGGGATTGCGGTACGACCCGTCGGTGCAGGCGGCGCTCGAGCGAGCCGAGGCGCCGCAACAAGCGCTTGCGCTGCTGTTTGCGAGCCCCGCATTCCAATGGAGGGTCTGATGATCAGCCGGCGAGACCTGTTGGCGATGATCGGTGGCGGGATCGGGGTCGCATCGCTCACCGGTTGGGCGCCGGCGACCCTCGCGGCGGACCCGGCGGGGCCGCGCCTGTTGTTCGTGCTGCTGCGTGGCGGTCTCGACGGGCTGCATGCGGTGCCACCCTACGGTGACCCTGGCTACGCCGCGCTGCGTGGTCCGCTCGCGTTGTCGCCCGCCGGACCCACCGAGGCCGGGGGCATCGCGTCGAAGCTGGACGCGACGTTCGCGTTGCATCCGTCGTTGACGTTCTGCGCGCATCTCTATGCGCGACGGCAGTTCATGCCGATCGTCGCGGCCGCCCCGCCGTACTGGGGACGCTCGCATTTCGAAGCCCAGGACTGCGTCGAGAACGGGACCGACTCGCCATCCGGCGCCGAGACCGGCTGGCTCAACCGGGCGGTCGGCGTGTTGCGCGAAGGTGGTCTGTCGGCGACGACCGTGACTCCTTTGATCATGCGTGGTCAGGCGAAGATCGACGAGTGGTCGCCGCCTTTGCCGAACAGAGTGAATCCGATCCTGCTGCAGCGACTCGAGCCCCTGTATGGGGAGGATCCGGTCCTCGCCGCAGCCTTCGCCGACGCGATCGGCGCCCGAGAAGAGGATGCGCGCATCGACGGCTCGATGCGTGGCGCACGTCTGGGTGTCGGGCAACGGCTGCCGTCGATCTTCGCCGCCGCGGGTGCGTTCCTTGCGCGACGCGGCGGCCCGCGGATCGTGTTCGTGGAGGACTACGGCTGGGACACCCATGCGAACCAAGCCGCGATCCTCACCCGCAAGCTCGCCGAGCTGGATCGGGCCGTGCGTGCTTTCCACGACGCCGTGACGCCCGCGTGGGGACGCACGGCCGCGATCGTCGTCACCGAATTCGGCCGGACCGCCCGGATCAACGGCACCGGCGGTACGGATCACGGGACAGGCGGGGCGATGTTCGTGTTCGGTGGCGCGGTCGCCGGCGGGCGGGTCGGCGGACAGTGGCCCGGCATGCGTCCGCAGGAGCTCTACCAGGACCGTGACGTGCATGCGACGACCGATCAGCGCGCGGTGTTCAAGGGCGTGCTCGGCAAGCACCTCGGGATCGCCGAGGACACGCTCGCGCGGGTGATTTTTCCCGGGAGCGCGGGATTGCGCCCGACCGGCGGATTGCTGCGGGAGGGTGCGAACACCTGATGAGGGGCGGAAAAAAAATTCGGCGCGAGACGATTGATCGCTCGCGCCGTTGGATGTTCGCGCCGACGGGGGGAGTTGGCTGGATTGCCGGAGCGAATGGATCCTAAACCGGTTCCGTCGCGCGGGCGACGCGCCTCGGGAACGAAGCCATCATGCCAAAAACGTTCGGATCGGTGGCGTATTCTTTCTCACTGTCAATGAAATAATTTTCAACCTGATCGGCCGTACCATCGTCATCCGAGCGGACGGCGGCCTGCGGTCCGAGGCCGCCTTCCATGGATCAGCCAATAGGCGCCGATCGCAACCGCGAGCGTCAGGCAACTGGTATAGAAATCCCGTTGCATCCCGGGCGTGAACGCCATCGCGATCAGCACGCCCGCCATCGCCGCGAGCGCGGCGACGCTGAGCCAGGGGAAGAGCCACATCTGGATCGCGGGACGGGGCTCGCCGGCTGCCTCACGGCGCCTGCGCAGCGCGATCTGGGCGGCAGCGATCACCATGTAGACGAAGACGATCAAGGCACCCGAGGAACTCACCAGGAAGTCGAACACAGCCTGCGGAGTCTCGGTCGCGGCGATGATGCCGAGAAATCCGGCGATCGCGCCGATCAGCACCGACCCGGTCGGGACCCGGCGCCGGTTGAGACGGACCAGTCCCTGCGGCGCGTCACCTCGCTCGGCGAGCACGAACAGCACCCGCGAACTCACGTAAAACGCGGAATTCAGGCAGGAGAGCACTGCGGTGAGGATGATCATGCTCATCAGCGATCCGGCCAGCGGGATCCCCATCGAATCGAGCGCGAGCGTGAACGGAGACTCGCCCGAGCGGACCAGGGTCCACGGCGCCACGCTCACGATGAAGAAAATCGACATCACGTAGAAGAACAGGATCCGCCAGATCACCGTGACGCTCATCTTTGCGACCGCCTTGCCCGGCTCCGACGATTCCGCCGCCGCGATCGTCGTGATCTCGGCGCCGGTCATCGCGAAGAACACCGTGGGGACGGTCGCGAGCACCGCGATCCACCCGTGCGGCGCGAAACCGCCGTGAGCGACGAGATTGCCGAACGTCTCGCCGCCCGGGGATGTCCAGCCGAACGCGTAGGACGCCGCCGTCGTGATGAACACCAGGATCGCCGCGACCTTGATCGAAGCGAACCAGAACTCGAACTCCGCGTACGAGCGGGCCGACATCAGATTCACGCCGGTCATGATCGACATCAGGCCGACGCCGATCTCGAGCGGCGTGAACGGCAGCCAGTGCTGCAGGATCTTGGCCCCGGCGATCGCTTCGACCGGGACCACCAGCACCCAGAAATACCAGTAGAGCCATCCGACGACGAAGCCGGCGCCGTTGCCGAGCCCGGCCCGCGCGAATTCGGTGAAGCTGCGCACGTTAGGCAAACTGGTCGCCATCTCCCCGAGCATGCGCATCATCACGAGGATCAGCACGCCGGTGATCATGTAGCTCAGGAAGCTCGCGGGACCCGCGGCGATGATCGCGGTGCTGCTGCCGACGAACAGTCCCGCGCCGATGATCCCGCCGATCGAGATCATCGTGAGGTGCCGGGCCTTCAGGCTGCGGCTCAGGCCGCCGTGCGGCGAGTCGGGCGAGGCGCCTTCGGCAGCGGCGGTCGCGGGAACGCTCGCGTCGTGCATGTTCATCTCACGCGGTCTCCGCATTCAGTCGGTGCGCATCGCCGGCCGGCGTCGTGCCGCGCTCGTACGGACGTGTGGCGATCATGTAAATGAGTCCGAGTACGAGCACGCCGGACGTGGTGACGATCATCGCGTAGTTCTCGTACCACGGCTGCCCCGGATTGCGTGGCCACAGGATGTTCACGATCGCCGAGACCCCGTATGCGAGCGCGAGCAGGTTCACGATCCAACCCTTGCGACCGAGGCGGAACGGTCCCGACGGGCGCCATCCGCGGGTGCGCGCGAACAGGGCGCCCGCCACGATCATCTGGAACGCGACGTAGATGCCGATGGCCGCGAAGCTGATGATCGTCGCGATCGCGTCCTGCACCCAGAGCCCGGCGAGCGCGATCACCGCCGGTATCGCGCCCATCACCAGCAGCGCGTTCGAAGGTACGTGCCTCCCGGGAGAGAGTCGGCCGAGGAAGGCGCTGCCCGCGATCATCCGGTCGCGCGCGTACGCGTAGATCAGGCGGCTCGCCGCCGCCTGCAGGCTCAGCAGGCAGGACACGAACGAGATCAGCACCACGCCGATCACGGCCCGGAAGCCCGCCTCACCCATCGCGAGGCGCAACAAGGTCGCGATCGGGTCCGGATCCGCGCCGGATATCGCGGCCGGGATGTTCGGGATCGCGAGCACGAACGCGAGACACACCCAGCAGGCGGCCGCGCCGCCGATGTAGATCGTCATGCGCATCGCTTTCGGGATCATCCGACTCGCATCGGGCGTCTCCTCGGCGACGTCGCCACAGGCCTCGAATCCGTAATAGCAGAACATCGCCGCCAGCGAAGAGGCGAGGAATGCCGGCCAATAATGCCCATGCGGCGCGACGAAGCGGGTATCGAGCAGGACCGAAAGCGGTTGGCGACGGGCGAACAGCATCAGGTAGCCGCCGACCACGATCGCGCCGACCAGTTCGCAGACGAACCCGACCAGCGCCACACGAGCGAGCAGGCGCGTACCGCTGAGGTTCAACGCGGTCGTCGCGGCGAGCAGCACGAGCGCGATCGCGGTCGCCGCGGCCGGCGTGACCGCGAGGCCGAAAGCCTGCGCAACGAACGGCGCCGCTCCGGTCGCGACGCCGGCCATCGTGCAGCACAGGGCCCACCCGTACACCCAGCCGGCCATCCAGGCCCAGCGCTTGCCCACCAGCCGGCGGGCCCAGGGATACAGACCGCCGGAGATCGGGAACTGCGAGACGATCTCGCCGAACACGAGACTCACGAGCCACTGGCCGACGCCGACCAGCACGTAGGTCCACCACATCGGTGGTCCGCCCGCCGCGAAGGCGCTCGCGAATATCGTGTAGACGCCGACGACCGGCGACAGATAAGTGAAGCCGAGCGAGAAGTTTTCCCACTTCGACATCGTGCGGTCGAAGTGCGATTCGTAACCCAGGGCGCGAAGCTGGGCGTCATCCTGATCGGATTGGCGCGTCCCATCCCCGATGTCCAGACGGTCTCTCCCCTACGGTGGCGCGGTGGGCGACGGGATCATACGGGATTCGTGCGACGCACGGCGAGCGCGAGACACCCGGGCTCAGCGGCCGCGATAGCGATCCGTCGCCAGCACGAGCTCGTGCGTGATCCCTGGCTCGAACGCCGAGTGGCCGGCGTCCGCGACGATCCGCAAATCCGCCTCCGGCCAGGCGCGATGCAGGTCCCACGCGCTCGTCGCAGGGCAGACGACGTCGTAACGGCCCTGCACGATCGTCGCCGGGACCTGCCGGATCCGCGGCACGTCGTCGAGCAGCTGCGTCTCGCTGCGCAGGAAGCCGCGATTGACGAAATAATGGCACTCGATCCGCGCGATCGCGAGCGCGAACTCGGCCTCCGACCAGCGCGCGATGTTGTCGGCGTTGCTGCGCAGGAAGCTCGTCGAAGCCTCCCACACCGACCAGGCGCGCGCCGCGGCGACTGCCGCACGGTGATCGGTGCCGGTGAGCCGCCGATGATAGGCACCGAGGAAATCGTCGCGCTCATCCTCGGGTATCGCGTCCCGGTAGGCTTCCCAGTGGTCGGGAAATATCGACGACGCTCCTTGCTGGTACATCCAGCGGATCTCCGCCTGCCGAAGCAGGAAGATCCCGCGCAGCACGAGCTCGGTGACCCGTTCCGGGTGCGTCTCCGCATAGGCGAGCGCGAGCGTGCTGCCCCAGGAGCCGCCGAACACCAACCACCGATCGATCCCGAGGTACTTGCGCAGGCGCTCGACGTCGGCGACCAGGTGCCAGGTCGTGTTCTCGACCAGGTTCGCGCTCGGCCGGCTGCGCCCGCAGCCGCGCTGATCGAATACGACGATGCGATAGTGGCGTGGATCGAAGAACTGGCGCGCGCGCGCGTCCGCGCCCGCTCCGGGACCCCCATGCAGGAACACCGCGGGTTTTCCGGCTGGATTACCGCTTTCCTCGAAATACAGTTCGTGGAGTTCCGATACGCGCAGATAACCGCGCCGGTACGGCTCGATCGCCGGATAGAGGCCGCGGCGCGCCGCCGGCTCGCCGGCCAAGCGCGCCGGCGCGGTCCTGGCCGCGCCACCCTGGTGGGCGGGTCGCGCGGAGGCCGTTGGGGCCGGTTTCGCGGCGGTCTTCGGGACCGACGGCTTGCTCGCGGACGGGCGTGCATCGGCGGCACGCGACGTGGCGCGGCGCGTCTTGCGCGTGCCTCCCGCGGCGGTCGTGGATCGACGGGTGGCCGTCTTCTTCTTTTTCGACATCGGCTGTTCCTCGAACTTGGCTTTACGGCTGCGCGATCATCCGCCCGAGCGGACGGCCACCGATCAGGTGCAGGTGCAAGTGGTACACTTCCTGGCCGCCATTCGCGTTGCAATTGAAGATCAGCCGGTAGCCGGCTTGTGCGACGCCAAGCTGACGCGCGAGGTCGCGAGCAACGAGCACCATGTGCCCCATCAGGCCCTGATCCTCGTCGGCGAGGTCATCGACCGTCGGTATCGGCTTGCGGGGGACGATCAGGATGTGCACCGGCGCCGCCGGCCGGATGTCGTGGAACGCGACCACCTGGTCGTCGCGATGCACGATCGTCGCGGGCAACTCCCCGGCGATGATCTTCTCGAATATCGTCGGCATCGGCTGAACCTCATCCTTCGAAGGGACGCTGCGACGAAGATTATCAGGAACTGCGGTTGGCCCGGGCGACCGCGCCGATGCTGCATCGCAATATCCGAACAAGCGGCGCGCGCCCACGACCCGATCCGGATACACTTTCAACCGTGGCGGTACTGGCGTCGATCGAGAGGGTGACCCGCGCAACACGGGTGCAACGGACCCGATGCGTCTGAACGCCGAGCAACTGCCCGCCGCGCTCGCGCGTGGACTCGCGCCTGCGTACCTCGTGTCCGGTGACGAGCCGCTGCTGGTCGGCGAAGCGGCCGACGCGATTCGTGCGGCGGCTCGTGCCGCCGGCTGCATGGATCGACGCGTGTTCGACGTCGATCGTTCGTTCGCCTGGGACGATCTGCGCGAGGAGATCCGATCGCCTTCGTTGTTCGCCGACCGGCGCATCTTCGAACTGCGCATTCCGAGCGGCAAACCCGACAAGGGTGCGGCGTTGATCGCCGAGATCGCGGCCCGACCGCCGCCGGACGCCGTGCTGTTGCTGGTGAGCGGCAAGCTCGACCGCAAGACGACCGACGCCGCATGGGTTCGCGGGATCGCCGAGCACGGCGTCTGGGTCACGGCCTGGCCGGTGCGCATCGACGAGTTGCCGAACTGGCTGCGCGGCCGCGCCCGGCGGCTCGGCCACGATCTCGACGCCGAGGCGGCGCGGTTGATCGCCGACCGCGTCGAGGGCAACCTGCTCGCGGCCAGGCAGGAACTCGACAACCTGGTGCTGCTCGCGAACGGCGCGCGCATCGACCTCGAGCTCGCGAAGCGGGTGGTCGCGGACAGCGCCCGCTACGACGTGTTCCAACTCGCCGCGTCCGCGGCCGAGGGCGACGCCGGCCGCGCGCTGCGCATCCTCGACGGCCTGCGCAGCGAGGGCCGGGAGCCTGCGCTCGTCCTCTGGGCGTTGGTCCGCGAACTGCGCGGCTTGTGGCAAGCGCGCGAACGGCGCCGCCAACGCGCGCCCGATCGTGGTGGGTGGAGCCAGGCGGCGACGCCGTCCGAACGTGCGCTCGCGCGGCTCGACGCGTTGCCGCTGCCGGGGTTGCTCGCCGCCGCGGCGCGCGCGGACCGGGTCGTGAAGGGAGTCTCGCCGGGAGACCCGTGGACCGAGCTCGCGGGGCTCACCGCAACACTCGCCGGCGCTTTGCAACCGCTGCGTCTTTCAGGCAGGGTAGCCGGATGAACCCGATGGGCATCTTCGGTGGGACGTTCGACCCCATCCACTACGCGCACCTGCGCACCGCCTTCGAACTCCAGCAAGCGTTGCGACTGCGTGAGATCCGCTTCGTGCCGGCCGGCAATCCGCCGCACCGTGAACGGCCCCTCGCGGAGCCGGCCCTGCGGCTGCAGATGGTCGAAGCCGCGATCGCGGGACAATCGGGATTCGTTGTCGACGACCGCGAGATTCGCAAGACCGGGCCTTCGTACTCGGTCGAGACCCTCGCGGAGCTGCGCCACGAGAATCCCGATCGAAGCCTGTGCATGATCGTCGGGATGGACGCGTTCCTCAGCCTGCCGAAGTGGTATCAGTGGCGGGAACTCCTGCAGCTCGCGCACCTGGTGGTCGCGCACCGGCCGGGATGGCGCGCACCGGGGATGGGTCCGCTCGGCGAACTGCTCGTCGACCACGGGACGGGGCGGATCGGCGATCTGCACGAGTCGCGCGCCGGTTGCATCTTCGTGCACGCCGTCACGCAGCTCGAGATCTCCTCGACCGACGTCCGCCAGTCGATCGCGATGGGACGCGATCCGCGCTATCTGATGCCGGATGCCGTGCGGCAGCTGATCATCGAGGCGAACTGCTACTCCAAAGCACGGGTCAATCAGTGAGTATGAAAACGAAGACTCCGGCCGCGAAGAAGCGGCCGGCGAAGAAGCGGGCCGCACCGGCGCGCCGCCGCGTAGGCAAGAAGCCGGCTCCCGCGAAACCGTCGCTCGACGCGGTCATCCGCGACGCGCTGGCCGACATGAAGGCGCAGTCGGTCACGGAGCTCGACGTGCGCGGCGTCACCGACATCGCCGATCGGATGGTGATCGCGAGCGGAACCTCCGATCGGCACGTGCGTTCGATCGCCGAGCGGGTGGTCGAGAAGGCGAAGGAGGCTGGCTTCCGGCCGCACGGCATCGAGGGACTTCGCGACGGTGAATGGGTGTTGATCGATCTCAGCGACACGATCGTGCACCTGATGCTGCCGCGGGTGCGCGAGTTCTACGGCCTGGAGAAGCTGTGGGACCTCAAGTCGATCAGACGACCGGGCGGTCACGGCTGAGCGTCCGCGATCGTCGCCGCGCATGAGGTGCCGGCTCATCGCCGCGGGTACGCGCCTGCCGGAGTGGGTCGGGGACGGATTTCGCGATTACCAGCGGCGGCTGCGGCGCCCGCTCGCGCTCGAACTCGTCGAGATCCCGGTCGCGCCCCGGCGCGACGGCGAGGCCGCGCACGGGGCGGTCGCCCGCGAAGGCGCCGCGATGCTCGCGACCTTGCGCGCCGGGGACTACGTCGTCGCGATGGACGTCGCGGGGTCCGCGCTCGGGACCGCGACGCTCGCCGAATGGCTCGCGCGGCGGCTGCAGGCTGGCCGACCGCTCGCGCTGCTGATCGGCGGGCCCGATGGATTGGCGCCGGCGTGCCTCGAGCGCGCCGACTTCCGCTGGTCGCTGTCGCCGCTCACCTTCCCGCACGGGCTGGTGCGGGTGCTGGTCGCCGAACAGCTCTACCGGGCGGTGAGCATCCTCGCGGGCCATCCCTACCACCGTGCCTGAGCGCCGTCGCGGGGGGGGTCCCGTTTCGGCTATCCTGATCACGATGCCCGCAAAATTCATCTATCTCGCCTCGGCTTCGCCGCGGCGGCGCGAACTGCTCGCGCAGATCGGCGTGCCCTTCCGGGTGGTCGAGGCGGACGTCGACGAGTCGCCACGCGCGGCGGAGCCGCCGGAGGGGTACGTGCGTCGGCTCGCCGAGCACAAGGCCGAAGCCGTCTGGGCGAGCACCGGCGATGCGCCGGTGCTCGGGGCCGATACGACCGTCGAGATCGACGGCCGGATCCTCGGCAAGCCCGCCGACGAGCCCGACGGCATCGCGATGCTGGCGCTCCTCTCCGGTCGCACGCACCGCGTGTTCACCGCGGTCGCGATCCGCTCGAATGCGGGCACGCGCTCGCAGCTCAGCCGCAGTGAAGTCTCCTTCCGCCCGATCGGCGAGGCCGAGCGCCGCGCGTACTGGAGGACCGGCGAGCCGCGCGGCAAGGCGGGAGGCTACGCGATCCAGGGCTACGCGGCGGTGTTCGTCGAAGACTTGAGGGGGAGTTATTCGGGCGTGGTCGGGCTGCCGCTGTTCGAAACCGCCGCGTTGCTGACCGCGACCGGCGTGCCCCGGTGGTGTCCGCGATGAGCGTGGAGATCCTGATCAACGCGAACTCGCACGAGGCGCGCGCCGCGGTCGTCGAGGGCGGCGTGCTGCAGGAATTGTTCCTCGAGCGCGCGAGCCGTCGCGGCTTGATCAGCAACATCTA
>JAKBCG010000241.1 GCA_021808035.1 Pseudomonadota bacterium | reverse complement strand
CCGGCATCTCGGAAGACCCGGACGTGCGATTCGCGGTCGCGAAGAAGATCGTCGAGCGTGCGATGGATCATGGGATTCCCGCGAGCGACGTCGTCGTCGACCCGCTCGTGATGCCGATCGGCGCGATCAACACCGCCGGCGTGCAGGTGCTGCGACTGGTGCAGCGGCTGCGAACCGAGCTCAAGGTCAACACCTCCTGCGGCGCCTCCAACGTGAGCTTCGGCCTGCCGAATCGCGACGGCATCAACAGCGCGTTCCTCACGATGGCGATCGGCGCGGGGATGACCTCCGCGATCGCGAACCCCCTGCACGCGGACGTGGTGCGTGCATGCATGGGCGCGGACGTGATGATGGGCCACGATCCGGACTGCGCGCGCTGGATCCGCAAGTATCGCGAAGCGCCGCCGCCGGGTGCTGCGACGGGCGAGGGCGCGTCGCGCGGCCGGCGCGAGGGCGGACTGCGGCGTCGGCCGTCGGCCTGAGCCGGACCTGGTCCCGATGAACGCCCCGGATCCGCTGATCGTCTTCCTGCCCTCGGGCAAGCGCGGTCGCTTCCCGGTCGGCACCCCGGTGCTGCAGGCGGCGCGCGCGCTCGGCGTCGACATCGATTCGGTGTGCGGCGGCCGGGGCCTGTGCGGTCGCTGCCAGGTGCTGGTCGCCGAGGGCGAATTCGCGAAGCACGGGATCAGCTCCTCGCAAGCGAGTCTGTCGCCGTTCAGCGAGCCGGAGCGGCGCTACGCGAAGCGCCTGTCGCTCGCCGAAGGGCGGCGCCTGTCGTGTTCGGCGCGGATCGAGGCCGACGTCGTGATCGACGTGCCCGCGAGCAGCCAGGTGCATCGGCAGGTCGTCCGCAAGGAGGCCGAGGTACGCTCGATCGAGCTCGATCCGGTCGTGCGGCTGCATTACGTGCAGGTGCGCGAGCCGGACATGCATGATCCGTCCGGCGACCTGCGCCGCCTGTACGACGCGCTCGAGAAGGAATGGGGACTGCGCAACCTGTCCTCCGACCTTCGGGTCCTGCAGGTGGTTCAGCCGGCGCTGCGGGCCGGCGCGTGGGCCGTGACTGTCGCCGTCCACGCGGGTACCCGGATCCTCGACGTGTGGCCGGGACTGCACGAGAAGGCCTATGGACTCGCGGTCGACGTCGGCTCGACGACGATCGCGGCGCATCTGTGCAATCTGCAGACCGGCGACGTGGTCGCGAGCGCCGGGGTGATGAATCCCCAGATCCGCTTCGGCGAGGATCTGATGAGCCGCGTGTCCTATTCGATGATGAATCCCGGCGGCGCCGCGCAGATGACCGCGGCGGTGCGCGAAGCGCTGTCGACGCTCGCGGCGGACGTCGCGAAGAGCGTGGGGCTCTCGCACGAGGACATCCTCGAGGCGACGTTCGTCGGCAATCCGATCATGCATCACCTGCTGCTCGGCATCGATCCCGTCGAACTCGGCGGCGCACCGTTCGCGCTCGCGACGGACATGGCGACCACGATGTGGGCGACCGAGATCGACCTGAAGGTGAACCGCAACGCGCGGATCTACGTGCTGCCGTGCATTGCCGGTCATGTCGGCGCCGATACGGCCGGCATGGTGCTCGCCGAGCGTCCCGATCTCGGCGGGGAGATCACCCTGCTGGTCGACGTCGGGACCAACGCGGAGATCGTGCTCGGCAACCGCGACCGGCTGGTCGCGTGCTCGAGTCCGACCGGACCGGCGTTCGAAGGCGCCCAGATCAGTTGCGGCCAGCGCGCGGCTCCGGGGGCGATCGAGCGGATCCGCATCGACCCGCAGACGCTCGAGCCGCGCTTCAAGATCATCGGCAGCGACCTGTGGTCGGATCAGCCGGCGTTCGCCGCCGCCGCCGAGGCGACCGGCGTCACCGGCGTTTGCGGATCGGGCATCATCGAGGCGATCGCGGAGATGTACCTCGCCGGGATCATCAATCAGGACGGGGTGATCGACGGACGGCTCGCGGCGCGCTCGCCGCGCATCGTCCCGCACGGCCGGACCTTCGCGTACGTGCTGCATCAGGGTGTGCTGGAACTGAAGGTCACGCAAAACGACGTCCGGGCGATCCAGCTCGCGAAGGCCGCGCTCTACGCCGGCGTTGCGCTGCTGATGGAGCGGCTCGGCGTCGATCATGTCGATCGCATCCGGCTCGCCGGCGCGTTCGGCAGTCACATCGACGTCAAGTATGCGATGATCCTCGGGATGATCCCGGACTGCGATTTGAAGAACGTGAGCTCCGCCGGGAACGCGGCGGGCACCGGCGCGCGGATCGCATTGCTCGATCAGAGCTCGCGCGCCGTGATCGAGGCGCTGGTCCGGCGGATCGAGAAGATGGAGACGGCGATCGAGCCCCGGTTCCAGCAGCATTTCGTCGAGGCGATGGCGCTGCCGCACAAGACCGCCGACTACCGGAATCTGCGGGCAGTCGTCGAACTGCCCGCCCCGAAGGAAGCAGCGGTTCCGGCGCAGGCGCGAGGCCGCCGGCCGCGCCGCGACGACCGCACCACGCCCTGAAGGCGGGCCCGCGCCTCGCGCGCGCGGGCCGCGGTCAGACGTTGGAGTCGGGGAACGCCGCCTTGCGCTTCGCGATGTAATCGAGCATCGCCTCGTCGACCGCGGGGTCGAGCGGCGGTGGCACGTACTCGGCGAGCTGCTTCTTCCACAGCGCGTTCGCGCGCTTCGCCATGTCGGACGCGCCCTCGGCCTCCCACTGCTCGTAGCTGTTGTTGTCCGCGAGCGGCGAGCGGTAGAACGCGGTCTCGAAATTCGCCTGGGTATGGCCGCAGCCGAGGAAGTGCTTGCCGGGACCGACCTCGCGGATCGCGTCGAGCGCCTGGCCGTTCGGGCTGAGATCCACGCCGGCGAGCAAGGTGTGCATCATCCCGGCCTGGTCCGCGTCCATCACGAACTTCTCGTATCCCATCGCGAGCCCGCCCTCGAGCCAACCGGCGGTGTGGAGCACGAAGTTCACGCCCGCGAGACAGGTCGGCAGCAGCGTGTTCGCGGACTCGAACGCGGCCTGCGCATCCGGGATCTTCGACGCGCACAGGCTGCCGCCGGATCGGAACGGCACCCCGAGGCGCCGCGCGAGCGCCGCCATCGCGTAGAGCACCAGCGCGGGCTCGGGCGTTCCGAACGTCGGCGCGCCCGACTGCATCGAGATCGAGGACGCGAAGCTTCCGAGCACGACCGGCGCGCCCGGATTCACGAGCTGCACGAACGCCATGCCGGACAAGGCCTCGGCGAGCGTCTGCGCGACCGTGCCGCCGACGGTGACCGGGGACATCGCGCCGGCGAGGATGAACGGCGTGATGATCGTCGCCTGATTGGCCCGCGCGTACACTTTCGCGGCCCCGAGCATGGTCGCATCGTAGGTCATCGGCGAGTTCACGTTGATCAGATTGATGATCGTGGTCTTCGGGCGGCCGGTCTCGGGATCGATCCGCTCCTCGCCGAACGCGATGTCCGCGAGTGCGATCGAGTCGGCTGCGCGCTCCGGCGCGGTCACCGAGCCCATGAACGGCTTGTCGCTGTACTTCAGATGGCTGTACACCATGTCGAGGTGGCGCTTGTTCACCGGCAGGTCGACCGGCTCGCAGATGGTGCCGCCCGAGTGGTGCAGCGAGTTCGCGAGGTACGCGAGCTTCACGAAATTGCGGAAATCCTCGATCCGCGCGTACCGCCGTCCCTCGTCGAGGTTGCGCACGAACGGTGACCCGTAGGCCGGCGCGAACACGGTGTTCTTGCCGCCGATGCGGACGCTTCGCGCCGGATTGCGCGCGTGCTGGGTGAATTCCCGCGGGGCGCTCTTCTGAATCAGCGCGCGGCACATGCCGCGCGGGCAGTGCACCCGTTCGCCGCGCACGTCGGCGCCAGCCGCCTTCCAGATCCCGATCGACTCGGGATCGTCGCGATAGTCGATACCGACCTCCTC
Source organism: Pseudomonadota bacterium (assembly GCA_021808035.1). Taxonomy (GTDB): domain Bacteria; phylum Pseudomonadota; class Gammaproteobacteria; order Steroidobacterales; family Steroidobacteraceae; genus Bog-1198. The sequence continues at coordinate 449 of JAKBCG010000241.1, read as the reverse complement.
GAGGATCGTGTCGGCGTTGCGCTCGAGCGTCGCGAGCGCTTCCTCGTCGAGCACTTCGTAGTACGGGATCCGACGGGTGATGTAAGGCACCGTGGCGCCGGCTCGAGCCGCGCGCGCGGCCCGCTTCGCGTCGCGCCCGCTCGCACGTCGGGCTCGGGAAGGTTCGGTCGTTTCGTCGTGCATCGTGTGTCTCCGTGTCCGCCGGGGAACGCGTCCGCCGCGCAGCTCGATCGGCCGCGCCCGCCCCCAAAGAGCCAGTATGGTCAAGGTCGGGGCGTACCCGCTGATCATTTTGCGTCGTCGGCTTATCCCGACGCGCCAGGTCGGCGACGTTATCCCGCTCTGGCGGCGTTCGGTGTCGCCGCGGGCCGCTTTGCGGGCACGCAGGCAGAAAAAAGCCCGCCGATCGTTGTCGATCGGCGGGCGGCGTTTCCCCGGGGGGGGGGGTT
>JAKBCG010000240.1 GCA_021808035.1 Pseudomonadota bacterium | reverse complement strand
GCCGATGCCGTCGCCGGTCGGTGCGAACGACAGGTTCGGCACCTTGGTCGCGTAATCGAAGAACGTGGTGATCGCCTTCTCTTGCAGCGCCGCGCCGGTGAAGGTCGTCATCGACAGCGGCACGGATTGTGCCGATTCAGCGCGCTTCTGCGCGGTGACCGTGATCGTCGCGAGCTGGTCGGTCGATGCGCTGGCGGTCCCGCCATTGCCACCGCCGCCGGTTTCCGCCGCGAGCACCGCGGCCGGAATCATCGCCGCGATCAAGCCGGCATTGCCCCATCTCTTCGCTGCTTTTTGCATGAGTTCAGTTCTCCAGCCACAACAACGCTTTCGCGAACCCCGAAACTGATTCTTCCCCGTGCGGTCTGGAAGTGGCTTGTATCGCCGCCGCCTGTGAAATTGCACGTCAAACTACCTCTTTCGTTGGCAAATAACAACTCATCAGCGGGCGGATAAAATGACCTCGATCAGCATTCGGCGGGGTCGGGTGTTGTTGCGTGGCCGCCAACGCCGGCTGGCGGCGCGTCGCGACGCAGGACTAGAATCCAAGGCTTCGGCCGAGGCCCGGCCCGCAACCTGACGACCGGAGGTGGAGATAATGACCAAGGCGTTCGCATCCCAGGCCGACCTGACGGAGAAGGTCGTGAGCTTCGATCGCCTGTCGGCGCATGCCTATGCGTATACCGCTCAAGGCGACCCGAACACCGGAATCGTGATCGGCGACGATGCGGTTCTCGTGATCGACACGCAGGCGACGCCGGTGATGGCCGAGGACGTGATTCGCCGGATCCGCGCCGTGACCGACAAGCCGATCAAGTACGTCGTGCTCTCGCACTACCATGCCGTCCGGGTGCTCGGCGCGAGCGCCTACGCGCCGGACGCGGTGATCTCGAGTCGCGCGACCTACGACCTGATCGTTGAACGCGGCGCCGCCGACATGAAGAGCGAGATCGAGCGGTTCCCGCGGCTGTTTCGTGCGGTGGACTCGATTCCCGGCCTCACCTGGCCGACGATCGTGTTCGAGCGGTCCCTGACCTTGTGGCTCGGCAAGCTCGAGGTACGGATCCTGCACCTCGGCCGCGGTCACACCAAGGGCGACACCATCGTGTGGCTGCCCGAGGACCGGATCCTCTTCTCCGGTGACCTGGTCGAGTTCGACGCGACGCCATATGCCGGGGATGCGTACTTCACCCACTGGCCGGCGACCCTCGATGCGCTCGCGGCGCTCGGGCCGGCGAAGCTCGTGCCGGGCCGCGGCGCGGCATTGCAGACCCCCGAACAGGTCGCCGCGGGCCTTGCGGGCACGCGTGGTTTCGTCACGGAGCTCTATGCGCGGGTGCGTGACGGGGCCGCGGCTGGCAAGTCCCTGCAGGAGATCCATCGGGAGACGATCGCGGCGCTGCGGCCGAAATACGGCCACTGGGTGATCTTCGATCATTGCATGCCGTTCGACGTCTCCCGGGCGTACGACGAGGCGACGCACCATCCGGATCCGCGGATCTGGACGGCCGAGCGTGACCGCGAGCTGTGGGAGGCGCTGGCTTGATGGGCGAGTCACTGCGCGGATCGAGTCCGCACGCGGCGCATCGGCCGAAGTTCGCCTACCGCCGTCCGCCCGAACTCGGCGCGGCCGCGGCGGTGCGACATCCGGTCGTCGTCGTCGGCGCGGGGCCCGTCGGGCTCGCCGCGGCGATCGACTGCCGGCTGAAGGGCTTGCCGGTCGTGCTGCTCGACGAGGACGACATCGTGTCGATCGGATCACGCGGGCTCTGCTATGCGAAGCGCTCGCTCGAGATCCTGGACCGCCTCGGCTGCGGCGACCCGGTCTGTGCGAAAGGGGTGAACTGGAACGTCGGTCGGACGTTCTTCCACGAGCGTGAGATCTACCGCTTCGATCTCGTCCCGGAACCCGATCACAAGCGCCCGGGCATGGTGAACCTGCAGCAGTACTACATAGAGGAATACGAGGTCGAACGCGCGCAGGCGGTCGGAGTGGACTTGCGCTGGAAGAACCGCGTCGTCGGCGTCGATCCGCACGCCGACCACGTGCGCCTGGATGTCGAGACGCCCGATGGCCGGTACGCGATCGAAGCGCAATGGCTGATCGTTGCGGACGGCGCGCGCAGCCCCTTGCGGCGCCTGCTCGGACTCGACGTCGAAGGCAAGGTGTTCCGGGACCGGTTCCTGATCGCGGACGTCGTGATGGCCGCCGACTTCCCGGCCGAACGCTGGTTCTGGTTCGACCCGCCGTTTCACCCGGGCCAGTCGGTGTTGCTGCATCGACAAGCCGACAACGTCTGGCGGATCGACTTTCAGCTCGGCTGGGACGCGGATCCGGACGCGGAGAAGCGGCCCGAGCGGGTGATTCCGCGCATCAGGGCGATGCTCGGCGACGATCGCGAGTTCGAGCTCGACTGGGTCAGCGTCTACACCTTCCAGTGCCGGCGGATGGCGAAGTTCCGGCACGGGCGGGTGCTGTTCATCGGCGACGCCGCCCATCAGGTCTCCCCGTTCGGCGCGCGTGGCGCGAATTCCGGCTTTCAGGACGTCGACAATCTCGCGTGGAAGCTGCAGCTGGTCGCGACCGGGCGCGCGCCGGATCGGCTGCTCGACACCTACAGCGAGGAGCGGGTCGCGGCGGCCGACGAGAACATCCTGAACTCGACCCGCTCGACCGACTTCATCACGCCGAAGTCCGGCATGAGCCGCGTGTTCCGCGACGCGGTGCTCGAGCTCGCCGAGCGGCATGACTTCGCGCGCCGCCTGGTCAATTCCGGCCGCCTGTCGATGCCGACGGTCTACGAGGATTCGGCGCTGAACACGCGCGACACCGATGCGTTCGCCGGAGCGATGGTGCCGGGCGCGCCCGCGGCGGATGCCCCGCTAGAAGAAGACGACTGGTTGATCGACGAACTCGGCGGCCGTTTCCAGCTGCTGCTGTTCGTCGACCATGCCGGTGAGCTGCCGCGGCCGGTCGTCGACGCGCTCGCGGTGCTCGATCGGCTGCCGATTCCGGTCGAGTCGATCGTGATCGCCCGGCACGCGGGCGGCGCGGTCGCGAACACGCGCGTGCTCGTCGATGCGAAGGGCGTCGCCGCGGAACGCTACGACGGCCGCAGCGGCACCGTGTACCTGATCCGGCCGGACCAGCACGTCGCGGCGCGCTGGCGCCGCTTCGATCTCGCGAGCATCCGTGCGGCGCTCGGGCGGGCGACCGGACACGATGCGGAGGTTTGACCGATGCCACTCAACGTCCAGCCCAACTTCCACGATCCGGACCGGCGCCGGTTTCGTGACTATTCCGCCGGCGACGACTTCTACGAACTGCTGATAGAGGCCCATCGCGGCCTCGACGAGGCGCAGAGCGCGAAGCTGAATGCCCGGCTGATCCTATTGCTCGCGAATCACATCGGCGACCTGTCGGTGCTCCGTGAGGCCGTCGAACTCGCCCGCGAACGCGATTGACCGTCGATCAAGCGCTGCACGCTCGCGCGGGTCGCGGCCACGTTCGTGAGCGGGATGCGCCGCCAGCGGGCGACCTCGGCGGAGGTGAACGGCACGAAGTCCTTCGGTACCGGGACGTCGCTCAGGCGATTCACCATCCAGTTGAGCACCGCGGCGGTCGCGCGGTCCGACAGGGACGATTCGGAGACGCCGGGAACCTGGATCAGGTAATGGCGTCCGGCCGGGATCTGCGCGAACGGCACCAGCATGCCGCGGATCGACGGCACCCGCCCCGCCTCGCCGGTCCCATCGGCCAGATGACAGCCCTGACAATTCAGCTGGTAATCGATCCGCGGACGGTAGGCCGCGGCCGCGTGCGCGGCGCTGGCGGTCGCGAGCGCAAGCGTCCACGCGATCGTCGCGGCGGCGACCCCGCGCACGGCGCGCGCCGCGCTCATCGCACGGCGCCGAGGATGCGCGCGGTGGAGCAGTGATAAGGGATGTTGGCCGTCGAGTTGCCGGAGCACCAGTTGTAATCGTTCGAGTGACCGGCCTCGAACATCGGCGTATCGCCCTCGTTGCGGTTGCAGAAGCAGCGCCCGCAGGAACTCTTGCCGCAGCAGTCGTTGTAGGACACGACGTAGTCACGGCCGTCGCCCGGATTGTGGCAGGTGCCGATCCAGGTCACCGCCGACATGTTCGTGCCGGGCGGGCACGTCGTCTGCGAGCCGCCGCAGCAGCCGCACAGGAAGCCGTCGATCGCGCAGTGGCGCCAGTAGTCGCAGGACGTCGGATCGTCCCAGTGCGGATTCTTGCCGTCGTCGCCGCGCTTGACCTCGGCGCCGCGCGCCGCCGGCAGCAGCGGGATCGCGACCGCCCCGAGCAGCAGCGTTCCGAGCCCGCCGAGCACGCTGCGGCGGGACGTGCGCTTCGCGATTCCCCGCGCCGAT
>JAKBCG010000239.1 GCA_021808035.1 Pseudomonadota bacterium | reverse complement strand
CCTCCCGCATTCAGAGTGCCGCTGCCGGTCTGCACGAGATACGTGCTCTCGACCACGGCGGTGGTGTTCGCGCTGCCGCCGTAGCCGACGGCGTCGATCTGATACAGCGCGCCGGTCAAGCCGGTCGACAGCGCCGGCGAGCCGAGATAGGTGATGTAGAACTCGGGCGCCTGCGACATCGTCGTGCCGTTGGTGAGCCCGAGGTTGTCGGTCGTGTAGGTCACGCCCGCGGCCCAGGGGGTGGTGCTGAAGTTCGCGAGCGGGCTGGTGCAGACCTGGCCGACCGTGTACGGCACGAACCCGGTGCAACTCACCGGGGTGGTCGCCTTGCCGTTCGCGAGCCACCACTCGGCGTACTGCTCGGCGCTCTCGGCGGCGTGCAGCGCGAGCTGCTTGTCGCGCATGTTGCCGGCGATCTTCTCGTCGAGGCCGAAGCTGTGGAACATCGCGAGCGCGAGCACCGTGACCACGATCAGCAGCAGCAGGCTCGTGATCAGCACCATCCCGCCCGCGCGATGTCCCGGGCCGTTCCCGCGCCGGTATCGCGCCGGGCGGGGGCGCGCTGCGTGCACGATCATGTGTTCACCCCCGCCTTGTTCATCAGGTCGATCACGCGCCGGAAGGTGACCGTCTGCGGGACCGTGGTGCTCTGGCCGCTGCCGGTGCCGTAGAGCGGGTTCTGGAAGGTCAACGCGATCTGCACCGAGATCACGTCCGGCCAGTAGCTCCCGGCGGTGACCTGGCTCGCATCGAGGTACGCGTCGATCGAGTTGTTCCCGGACGCGGAGTTCGTCTGCACGCCGTAGAGGATCTGCACGTTGGTGAGGCCGCTGACCAGCGTGATCGTCTGCGTCGCGGCGGTGCCCACGGTGAGCTGGCACTGCAGGTTGCCGTTCACGTCGAGGCTGAACGCGTTGGTCAGCGTCGACGCGCCCTGGGTGTTGCCGCTGCAGTCGAGCACGCCGTCGGTGCCCGAGGTCGCGTAGCGCACCGAGATCGTATCGTCGGTGCCGGTGCCGGTGCCGTAGAGCGCCTGGCCGACCGCGAAGTTCCCGCTCGCCGGGAACTCGCTGCTCTGCGAGTTGTTCAACGGATCCGGGAAGTAGCCGGCCGTCTGCACGACGTTGGTGATCAACGTCATCGCGAGCCGCTCGTTCTCCTGGAGCTTCGACAGGCCGCTCTGCACCGTGTCGGTCCGCTTCATCGCCTGCACGAGCACCAGCAGGCCGCCGATCAGGAACAGCCCGATGAGCAAGGCGATCATCAGCTCGATCAAGGTGAAGCCGGCGTGGCGGTGGCGCGCGGCGGACGGGACTTGGCGGATCGGTCGGGTCTTCATGGCACGACGTACAGGATGTAGGTGGGCGCCGCGAGCGCGTTCATGTTGCCTTGCTGCTGCGCGTTGATCGCGACGCCGTTCTCGGCCCACTGGATCTGGATTGCGCAGCTGACCGCGACGCCGACGGTGGTCGAGCAGTCGACGGTCGCGAGGTATGGCGGCAGCACCGAGGCGAGGTCGGCCGCCCACGTGTTCACGTCGTGCGCGGCGATGTCCGCGGGCAGGCAGGAACTGGTTCCGGTGCCGGTGCAGGCCGGATTCGCCTGCAGCGAGCTCGCCGAAATGGATGTCGGGGTACCGCCCCCGCCGGTGACGGTGAAGCTCGCCGGCGCGAAGCCGCCGGCCCAGTACGCGCGATCGGCGTGCATCATCGACGCGAGGCTCGACGCCTCGATCGCCGCGAGCGAGCGGTCGCCGGCGACGTTGGTGCTCGCGATGCCCAACGAGGCCATCTTCGCGAGGCCGAGCAGGCCGATCGTGATCACGATCAGCGCGACCAGCACTTCGATCAGGCTGAAGCCGGCGTGACCGGTTCGCGCGCTGCGCATGCTCATGAGCAGGTGCTCGCGGTGCTGCCGGGCGCGATCCCGCCCGCGGTCTGCATGCTCAGCATTCCGACCGGCGAGACCGACAGGCAGCGGGTCCACTGGGACGTGTTGTTCGGCGCGTGCAGGGTGATCGTGACCTGGTTCGTCGTCCCGGTCGACGCGAAGCCCTCGCGGTTGAAGGTGATCCACGCGAAGTTGTTGTCGGCCGAGAACGTGTCCGGCGCGAACGCCGCCTGCGTGCGCAGCACCGGTTCCCCGGTGTCGACCACGTGATTGCCGTTCGAGTCGGCGAACACGATCCAGCCGTCGTTCCAGCTGGTGTCGTTGCTCGCGCAGCTGGTGCCGTTGGTCGAGACGCACACCGTCACCGGGAGACCCTCCTTGATCGCCTCCGACCGGGCGTACTGCATGTCGCCGAGCAGCGCGTCGGCCTCGGTCGCGATCCGGTTGGAGGTGGTCACGTACTCATACGACGGGACGCCGATCGCCGCGAGGATCCCGACGATCAGGATCACGATCATCAATTCGAACAGGGTGAAGCCGGACGCGGAATTCATCGTTTCACCGTACTCCCTCGAGGCCTCGCATCCTAGGACGCGAAACTGTCGCGAACCTGTCTGGCGCGGTCGATGCGCGCGAACCGTGACGCGGTTCTCAGTCGGCCGTGAAGCGCACCGTGACCCGGGTGCCGCGGCCGCCGGCGCCGGCGTCGATCACGAGCCGCGCGTCGTGCCGGTTCGCGACCTCCTCGACGATCGCGAGGCCGAGTCCGCTCCCGGGACCGGGCGCGTTCGGCACGCGGTAGTGACGCTGCCGGACCCGTCGCCGCTCATCGACGGGGATCCCGGGGCCGTCGTCCTCGACCGCGACGAACGGATGCCCGTCCTCGCGGCCCGCGCTCACGGTGACCCGGCCGCCGCGCGGCGTGTACTTCAAGGCGTTGTCGACGAGGTTGTCGAGCAGATCCTCGAGGAGCGACGGGTCTCCCTGGATCCGTGCCTCGGCGAGATCGGCGCCGAGGTCGAGCCCGGCCTGCAGCGCCCGGTCGAAGTGGCGTGCGACCACCTCGCCCGCGAGCGCGGCGAGATCCACCGGCTCGCGCCGCGGCGCGACGTTGACCGCCGGATCCGCGCGCGCGAGAGTGAGGAGCTGGTTCGACGCGTGCGCGAGCTGCCGGATCCCCTGCTGGAGCGTCTGCAGGCGGCCGAGGATCGGCTGCGCGGCGGGCTCCGCGACCAGAAGGTCGAGCTGGGCGAGCATTCCGGTGATCGGCGTACGCAGCTGATGGGCGGTGTTCGCGATGAACCGCCGCTGCGATTGGATCGATTCGCGCAGCATCGCGAACAGCCGGTTCAGCGTCGTCGCGAGGGGCGCGAGTTCCTGCGGGACGTCGTCGGCGGGAATCGGTCGCAGGTCGGACGCCGAGCGCAGCTCGAGTTCCTCGCGCAGGCGGCGGATCGGCCGCAGGCCGAGCCGGATCCCGATCCACACCAGCGCGAGCGTGAGATCGAGCTGCAGGAAGTCCCACAGGAGCCCGCCCATGAAGCCGAAGCGCGCCGCCGGTCCGGCGGTGCCGAGCTCGTCCGCGACCGACACCAGCCAGGTGCCGCGTTCGGTGTGCGCGCGGTAGGTCAGGATCCTGAGGTCGCGCCGTCCGACCTGCGCGGTCGAGAACACCGCCTCGGCGGCGCTGGACAAAGCGATCGGCGGCAGTCGCGCGTCGCCCGCGATCAGCCGTCCGTCGGTCCCGCGCACCGCGAACGCGACCGCGTCGGCCGGCGCGTCGACGATCACCCGGTCGTGCTCGATCCGCAGGCCGCGGATCAGGGTCTCGGCCTGGCGGCGCAGCCGCGCATCCACGGTCGCGACCCGCGGGGCGACGATGCCCCAGTAGCGCGCCAGCGCGCCGCACAGCGCGAGCACGGTGAGCGGCACCGCGAGCCAGAACACCAGCCGCCGGCCGATCGAGGTGTTCACGGCGGACCCGCTTCCTCGAGCCGGTAGCCGAGGCCGCGCAGCGCGCGGATCGTCGCCGCGTCGCCGAGTTTCGCGCGCAGGCGCGAGACCTGCACCTCGACCGCGTTCGCGGAGGCGTCCTGATCAGGGCCCGAGAGGGCCTGCAGCAGCCGATCCTTCGACACGATCAGGCCGATCCGCTTCGCGAGGCACTCGAGCACGAGCCACTCGCGCGCGGTCAGGTCGACCTGCGCGCCGTCGATCCGCAGGCGGCGGTCCGCGAGGTCGACCTGCATCCGGCGCGTCTGGATCGCTTGACCCAGCGCGCCGTGCGCGCGCCGCAGGAGCGCGCGGCAGCGGGCCGCGAGCTCGGCCGGTTCGAACGGCTTGCTGAGGAAGTCGTCGGCACCGAGATCGAGCGCCTTCACCCGGTCGGCGAGCGTGCTGCGTGCGGTGAGCACCAGCGTCGGGAGCGTGCGGCCGGTGCTGCGCAGCCGCCGCAGCAGCGACAGGCCGTCGATCCCAGGGAGGCCCACGTCGACGATCGCGAGGTCGAACTCCTGGTCCGCGAGCGCG
>JAKBCG010000238.1 GCA_021808035.1 Pseudomonadota bacterium | reverse complement strand
TAGGGCCTGGAACCTCGGCGACGTGCTTCATCGTGGCGTCGATCTGCGGTGCGGAACGCTGCGAGATCGTCCGCAGCTGCACCGCGGCCGCGTCCACCGCCTCGGTCGACGCGCGAACCTCCTCGACCAGTTGCTGGACGTCCCCGATCGTCGCCGGCAACCGGGCGCTCGCGAGCTGCGCATTGTCGATCGTGGCGCGCAGCGCCGCCACGTTGTGATCACTGAACACCTGGTTCAGGCGGTCGACGAGTTCGACCGCGTGGGTCGTCAGTTCCGGGAGACTGCCGAGCAGCACGTCGAAATCCGACGGTGACGAACGGATCACCGGATGGTGCAGCCCTTGCGCCAAGGGACGTGGCGGGCCCGCGTGGGGATTCTGCTCGAGGTCGATGAACAGCAGGCCGGTGACGCCCTGGAGGCTGAGCGAGGCACGCGTGCGGCTGTCGATCGGCGCCGTCGAATCGATGTCGGCGACGACCCGGACGCGCTTCGGATGGGACGGGTCCAGCGTGATTCGCGCAACCTTCCCGACGTCGACCCCGAGATAGCGCACAGGGCTGCCCTTGGTCAAACCGCTGACCGATCCCTCGAAATAGATCTCGTAGCGCGCAGTGGCGCGACGGTCGCCGCGTTCGGCGTACCAGTACACGAAACCGGTCGCGAGCGCGGCGATCAACAGCACGAACGCGCCGACGGCGACATAGTTCGCGTCCCTATCCATCGCGCTCCCCTCGCGACGCGCGGGCCCGCGGACCGTGGAAGTAGGCCTGGATCCACGGGTGCGGACTCGCGGCAACCTGGTCCAACGTTCCGCTCGACATCTTGCCGTCGAGAATCACGCCGACCCGACCGCAGGTTCGAAACAAGGTATCCAGGTCGTGCGTGATCATGACGACGGTCAGGTCCAATTGCGAGTGCAGGTACAACAGTAGCTCATCGAACGCCGCCGCGGAAATCGGATCGAGGCCGGCGGTCGGCTCGTCGAGGAACAGCAATCTCGGCTCGAGCGCGAGGGCGCGCGCAAGCGCCGCACGCTTCGCCATCCCGCCGGAGAGCTGCGCGGGGTATTTGCCGGCTGCGTCGGGCGGGAGGCCCGCCATCGCGAGGCACAGGCGGGCTTGCTCGTCGAGCGCCGGACGCGCGAGGCGCCGATACTCCCGCAGCGGCAGTTCGACGTTCTCGGCGACGGTCAACGAGCCGATCAACGCCCCGTTCTGAAAGGTGACACCGAACCGCTGCACGATCCCGGCGCGTTCCGCCCGCGACATCGCGCCGACCTGTCGGCCGTACAGTTCGACGTGGCCGGCGGTGGGCGGGTGCAGGCCGAGGATCGTCCGCAGCAACACCGATTTGCCGGTACCCGAGCCGCCGACGATCCCGAAGACCTCGCGTGCGCGCACCTCCATATCGAGACCGTCGTGAACCACCTGGCCCGCGAAACGGTTCACGAGCCCGCGCACCCGGATCACCGTCTCCCCGGCGTCGGACGTCGTCAAAAGCGCAGCCTCACGAACAGCACCGCGAACAAGGCGTCGGCGAAGATCACGAAGAAGATCGATTGGACGACCGCGATCGTCGTCTGCCGGCCAAGCTCGCGCGGCGACCCGCGCACGCGCATCCCACGATACGTACCGACGACCGCGATCAACGCCGCGAACACCGGCGCCTTGATCAAGCCCGCCCAGAAGGTGGTTGGTGCGATCGCGGCGCGCAGCCGGTCGGCGAACTGCGGCCAGGAGATGTGCGCCTGATAGTGCGCGAGCAGCCCGCCACCGAGCAGACCGGTCGCGTCGGCGACCACCGTGAGCAGCGGCAACGCGATCACCAGTGCGATGATCCGGGGCACGACCAGCAATTCGACCGGGTCCATGCCCATCGCCCTGAGCGCGTCGATCTCTTCGTTGAGCTGCATCGCGCCGATCTCGGCGGCGAACGCGCTGCCCGACCGGCCGGCGACGATGATCGCCGTCAGCAGCACGCCCATTTCGCGCAGCACCGCGATCGTGATCAGGTCGACGACGAAGATCTCGGCGCCGAACAACCGCAGCTGCTGCGACCCCAGGTAGGCGACGATCACGCTGATCAAAAAAGCGATCAGGCAGACGATCGGTATCGCGGTGACGCCCGTCTCTTGGATATGTCGGGTGATCGACGGCAACCGCCACGACCGCGGCCGCCGAACGGCGCGGGCGAGTACCGCGACGATTCGACCGACGAACGCAGCAAACTCGCGCGAGTCGCCGCCCCGGGCGATCACCCAGCGGCCGAGCACGGCGAGCGAGCCGGTCGGCCGGGCGCCGTCCGCCGGTGGCAGGGTGCGCTCGCGGTCACGCAAGCCCTCGAGGAAGGCAACATGCCGGGGCGCAGAGACGTGCCGGATCCGCAAGCGACCACCGCCGACCGCGTCGAGTCGCTCGAGCAGCGCCCACGCAGGGCCGATCCCCGGGGATTCGGCCGCGGACCAGTCGCAGGTCAAGGTGCCGGCGAGCCCGCGCGGCAGGTCGTCGAGCCGGATCCGGGTCTCGGCGAGCGCGCGGGCCGACCAGTCGCCCGCGATTCGCAAACGCCAGTCGTCGCCGCCGCCTTCGAGCGTCAACGAACTTGGCATCGCCGGTTCAACCGGTCGACGGCGCCGCGGTCTTCTTGTGCGAGCCGTCGCAGAACGGCGGAGTCGCCGTGCGCTTGCAGGCGCAGAACCAGACGCGCGCATCGGCGCCCGCCTGGTACTTCATCGGCGTGAACTCGGTGCCCTTGTGCGAGCCGTCGCAGAACGGCTGTCGCGCGCTCTTGCCGCACCGGCACCACCAGATGATCTCACCGGCCTTGACGTCGACCGCTATCGGTTCCATTAGCGCATCTTATCAAGCGGGGCGATCGATGTCGCCGGCCTTGCACTCGCGCAGCGCGGCCCGACCGCGCGCGCACCGCGCCGGCCGAGATGCGCAATCCGCGACGGAGTCGGTGGTTTTCGCGACCACTGGCTCTCGGCCCGCAACGATGCCCTTTACAGTCCGTTCGCGCCATCGCATAGTGAACTCGCTGTTCAAGGGCAAACCCGCTGAAAGGCGGGGACGCAAAGCCACCGGTCTACCGGGCGCCTCTCGGGGCGCCCCACGACAGCGGGGCCGCCAGTGCCTTCGATCGTCGCGCCCAAGCGCTCCGGCGTCTGGCCTCGCGCGCCCGGAACAGCCGGATGCCGCTCCGAGAGCGGCCCGACTGGTGAGGGATGATCGCAATGGCACTGAATGGCACGCGCTTCCCGGGCGCGGGTCGGCCCGGCCTGCACCGGCACCCGCGGATCACGGTTCGACCCCGGACGGTGGAGGATATCGCCGAGATCCTCACGAATCCCAAGGCGCATCCTTCGCCGGTGCGCCCGATCGGCGCGGATTATTCGATCACGCGCTGCACGAACACCGACGGCGGCACGGCGCTGCACCTGGACGCGTTCGACAAGATCCTGGGATACGACGAGGGCTGCGTCCGGGTGCAAGCCGGCGTGCGCGTCGCGGCCTTGGTGCGGACGCTCGCCGAGCGCGGACTCGAACTGCCGTTGACCCCGGAGATCGGCAACATGTCGGTCGGTGCGCTCGCGGTATCGACGCTGCCCCAGCCGTCCTATCGCGAGGACTGCGCCCAGATGGCGGCCTGCGTGACCGAGATCAAGTTGATCACGCCCCAGGGCCGGCAGATCACGGTGACCGAGCGCGACCGCGATCTCATGCGCGTGTTGCGTTCGAGCCATGGGCTGCTCGGGGTCGTTCACGAGGTCTCGCTGCGCGTCGAGCCGTTGACGCCGGTCAGGATCGAGTATCGCAGCCATACGTTCGCGGAGTTCGCCGCGCGCCACGCGAGCATCGTCGAAACGCCCGGTGCACTGCGATTTCACGTCGCGCCCTTTTCCGACCGGATCACGGTCGAGCGACGCGTTCGCGACCCCGACGAGAGCGTCACGCGGTCGGGGATATGGCAGATCCGAAATTCAGTGATGCGCAACGTGCTGCCGGCGTTCGGCTCTTCGATCGGCAGCGTGCTCGCCACACCGGGCCTGCGCCACGCGGTGCTCACGGGCGTACACCGCGCACTGCATGCGGCGCAGCCCCGCACGACGCGCGGCGTCGTGATGCACGCCCATGAGTGGATGAGAGAGCTGCCCACGGATCCGGCGAAGGCCCGCCATGCATACAGCCTCTGGGCATTTTCGCAGGCGGATTTCCCCAGGCTCCTCGAGGAGTACGCCGCGTTCTGCAGCGCCTACCAGAAGCGTCATCGGTACCGCTGCAACCTGGTCACCGTCGCGAGCCGTCTGCACCGCGACCGCAGCGCCTTGTTCAGTGCGAGCCACGCGGACGACCGGGTCACGCTGGAGCCGTCGTCTCCGGGCGATCCGGGGTTCGAGGATTTCCTGATCGACTTCAACGAGTT
>JAKBCG010000237.1 GCA_021808035.1 Pseudomonadota bacterium | reverse complement strand
ATCGCCACGCCCGCAGCCTGCCCCGGCCGGACCGCGGGTGAAATACGCGGATCCCGCGGATTCCTGCCGACAGCCCGTGTAACCGCCGCGCGAATCGGGTGTAATGGCGCCTTCGAGAGCGGGACGAAGAGGGAGGAGCGCCGATGACACGGACCGAACCGTCGGCGAGCGACCCCCGCCGGTCCCGCCGCGGCGCCAAGGTTGCGTCGATGCGCGTGCGGATCGGCGATCGCGAGTTCGCGGCGCTCGGCGTGAACCGACCGGTCTTCGGCGATCTGTACCACTACTTCATGACGGTGAGCTGGCCGCGGTTGTTCGCGACGCTGGCCGCGTTCTTTCTCGGCTTCGACCTGTTGTTCGGCTGGCTCTATGAACTCGTGCCGGGCTGCGTCGCGAACCTGAGCCCGCCGGGATTCCTCGGCGCGTTCTTCTTCAGCGTCGAAACGCTCGCGACGGTCGGCTACGGCGACATGCACCCGACGACCGTGTACGGACACACGATCGCGACGATCGAGGTCTTCGCGGCGTTGACCACGCTCACGCTGATCACCGGGATCATGTTCGCACGCTTCTCGCGCCCACGCGCGCGCTTCCTGTTCGCGAAGAACGCGGTGGTGCGGCCGATCGACGGCAAGCCGACGCTGATGTTCCGCGCGGCGAATGCGCGCCACAACGTGATCCAAGAGGCGTCCGCGCAGCTGCGGATGTTGCGTGACGAGGTCACGGTCGAGGGCTTTCGCATTCGCCGGATTCTGGACCTGCCGCTGGTTCGCGCGCAGCACCCGGTGTTCGTGCTCGGCTGGAACATCATGCACGTGATCGATCCGGCGAGTCCGTTGTGGGGCGCGTCGGAGGAGTCGTTGCGGCAGTCGCAGGCGAGCTTCATCCTGAGCCTGAGCGGGATCGACGAGACGACCGGCCATCTGTTGATCGGGCGCGCGCAGTATCCGAGCAACGCGATCCACTGGAACCGCGCATTCCTCGACATCCTCGAGGAGGGCGAGGACGGGGTGATGCGGGTCGACTACCGGAAATTCCACGACGTCGTGCCGCTCGCGGCGGAACCTCGGCGGCCGAGCGACCGCGACACCCCGCGGTGAGGGCGGGTTCCCGGCGTCGAGGGCGAGCTCCCGCCCCGAGCCGTGCGTGCCGGCGCCGGGCTTGGGTCCGACGTCGGCGCTGCGCCCGGCGCCGCGCTACGTTATCCTGCGGTCGACGTTCGTGGTGGATCCTTCGGCGGAGGAGGCAATCGATGCGGATCGAATCGAAAGACGGGTCGTTCGGGTGGGCGGTGTCCCTCGGGTTGGCGCTGTTCGCGGCATCGGCGGGCGCGCAAGGGTTGCCCATGACGATGCAGCAGGCCGAGCACATGGAACGCACCGATGAATTGCCGATGACGTCGTTCTACGCGACGCCGGCGCACTGGCGGCACACCAAGCCCGGCGCGTTGTTGCGTCGGCAGGCGTTCTCCGGGTATTCGCTGCCGGCGGGCACGACGGCCGTCCGGATCCTCTACCACTCGCTGGACGGCGCCGGCCGGGGTGTCGTGACTTCGGGCGTGGTGCTGGTGCCGGCCGGCAAGGCCCCGGCGGGCGGCTGGCCGGTGATCGCCTGGGCGCACGGCACGAGCGGCGTCGCGCGCGCCTGCGCGCCGTCGCTGATGAAGGACGTCTATTACGGCCACGAGGGCTTGTCGCAGATGCTGCGCGCGGGATTCGCGATCGTCGCGACGGACTATCACGGCCTCGGCAGCGCCGGTGACCATCAATACGCCGTGCTCGATGCGCAGGCGCGCGACGTGATCTATTCGGTGCCGGCCGCGCAGCGTGCGGTGCCGAGCCTCGGCGCGCGCTGGGCCGTCGATGGCCACTCGCAAGGCGGCGCGACCGCGTGGCGGGTCGCGGCGCTCGAGACCGCGATGAATGACCACCACTACCTCGGTGCGGTCTCGGTGTCGGGGTCGATGTCGGC
Organism: Pseudomonadota bacterium; assembly: GCA_021808035.1. Classification (GTDB taxonomy): domain Bacteria; phylum Pseudomonadota; class Gammaproteobacteria; order Steroidobacterales; family Steroidobacteraceae; genus Bog-1198. Next base: position 2,486 of record JAKBCG010000237.1, on the reverse strand, counting down.
GCGCGAGATCATCGAGCACGTCGATCACAGCCAGGGCGGGAAGTTCTACCTGACCTACGTCGCGTTCGGGATTCACGCCCGCTACCCGCAGTTCGAGCCCGCGGACATGCTCACGCCGCAGGCGCTGCGCGAGTACCACGCGGCCACCACGCAGGGGTGCTGGACCGTCGGTTATTTCCTGTATTCCAAGGGACCGAAGGGCTCGATGCTGCGTCCCGGCTGGCAGAAAAACCCCTGGGTGCGGCGCTACCTGCGCCAGACGCGCGAGGGCACCCGACGGCTCAGCAAGCCGATCCTCGTGCTCGCCGGGGAGGCGGACCAAACGGTCCCGTTCGCCGGGGAGCGCCGTGTCGCGGCGCGCGCGTGCCGGGTCGGCAGCGTCGTCGAGTTCAAGGCCTATCCGGGACTCGACCATGACCCGACGATGGTCAAGTCGGTACCGGACCAGCTGCATTGGATCGCCGATCGGTTCGCCGGGAAGCCCGCGGCCTCGAACTGCGGATCGTTGTAGCGTCGAGCGGCCGACCGCGCGTTCGCCGGCATCCGCCGGCGGGCGCGCGGCGGGTTCAATCGGACTGGGGCGCGAGCCGGCCGCGCGGCTTGCCCCGGTGCAGCAGCACCGACCCGATCCACACGCCGATCAGCGCGAGCGCAAGCCCGACGCCGATCGTGCTGAAATGCGCCTCGACCTGGCTCACGAGCGGCCACGGCCCGCCCGGGAGGCGTGAGCGTTGCGCGAGGAGACCGACGACCTCGATGCCGCCGATCAGCAGCGCGATCAGGACCGACAGCAGCGTGATCGCGAGGTTGTAGCGCAGCGTGCGCGCCGGATCGGCGAGCGCCCAGCCGTACGCGCTCGCCATCAGCACGCCGTCGGTCGCGTCCATCAGCGCCATCCCGGCCGCGAACAGGCACGGGAACACCATCAGCACCGACGCCGAGATGCCCCTCGCCGCGGCCGCCGCCGCGATCCCGAGCAGGGCGATCTCGGTCGCGGTGTCGAAGCCGAGCCCGAACAGGAAGCCGATCGCGACCATCTGCCGGCTGCTGCGGATCAGCCGGAACAGCGGTCGCAACAGTCGGGCGAGGATGCCGCGTCCGTTCAGCAGGTTCTCGACGGTCTCTTCGCAGTACGCCCCGCCGGCGCGCAGACGCCGGTAGCTTCGCAGCAACGACACGAAGATTCCGAGGTTCATCAGCGCGATCGCGAACAGGAAGAGCGCCGAGATCGCGGTGCCGAGAACGCCGCCCAGATCACGCGCGATCATGCCGTATCGACCGGTGATCGCGCTGGTCGCGAACGCGACCGCGATGGTCGCCAGCACGACGACGGTCGAGTGTCCGAGCGCAAAGTACAGTCCGACGCCGATCGGGCGCTGCTGGCCGCGCACCAGCCGGCGCGTGACGTTGTCGATCGCGGCGATGTGATCCGCGTCGAATGCGTGGCGCAGCCCGAGTCCGTAGGCGACGACCGCGGTGCCGAGCAGCCAGGGCGCATGGCGGAACGCAAGGAGCGCCCACACCCAGGCCGCGACGTTGAACAGCGTCAAGGCCACGACCATCAGTACGATCCGGCGGCGTGAGTCGAAGGTCATCGGGTGTTGGGGTCTTGCCATCTGCAAGCTAACGCGATCACGACGCCGGGGCATCCGTATTTTCCGAAGCCGGGCCCGATTTGCGCCGATCGCAGCCTGCTCGCCTTCGTGTGATTATGATTATAATGATCGTTTGCCGGCCGATCGACGACGGGGCGGTCGTGATCCGGCGACGGAGTGGCATCATCGGCCAGGTATCGACGACCCTGAGACTGCTGCGCCAGCGCGCCTGGATGCGCTTGATCAGCACCCGCTCGCAGCGGATCTTCCTGCAGTTCGGCCTTCCTTGGACCGCGGCGTTGCTGGTCGGCCTGGTCGCGGTCCTGTACGCGCGCTGGAGCGAGGACCTGTACGAGGTCTTCCTCGGCTGGATCCAGGGTCGCGCGTGGCTTGCGCTGGTGATCACCCCGGCTTGCACGATGCTCGCACTGTTCTTGACCCGCCGCTGGTTCTACGGGAGCGAGGGGAGCGGCATTCCGCAGGTGATCGCCGCGCTGCACGCGCCGCGCGACCCGGACCAGACCCTGATGAACCGCCTGTTCGGGCTGCGGGTGATCGTCGGCAAGCTCGTCGTCTCGTTGATCGGCTTCCTCGGCGGCTTGACGATCGGCCGCGAAGGACCGACGGTGCACATCGGGGCGGCGATCATGGCGGAGACGCGTCGCTTCTATCCGCACCGCAGTCCGCGGCTCGAGCGCCAGCTCCTGCTCGCCGGCGCCGCCGCGGGTCTGTCGGCCGCGTTCAATACCCCGCTCGCCGGAATCATCTTCGCGATCGAGGAGCTGGCCCGGGATTTCGAGAACCGGACCAACGGCACGATGATCACCGCGGTCGTGTTCTCGGGCCTCACCTCGCTGGCGCTCGCCGGGAACTACCTCTACTTCGGCCAGA
>JAKBCG010000236.1 GCA_021808035.1 Pseudomonadota bacterium | reverse complement strand
AGCGCCTCGCGGGTCGCCGTCTCGACCAGGCGTCCGCGGTACATCACCAGCACCCGGTGACTTAGCTGCCGCACGACCGAGAGGTTGTGGCTGATGAACAGCAGCGCGATCCGCGACTCGCGCTGCAGGTCGGCCAGGAGGTTCACGATCTGCCCCTGGATCGACACGTCGAGCGCGCTGACCGGCTCGTCGCACACCAGCAGTTGCGGCGCGCTCATCATCGCCCGCGCGATACCGATCCGCTGGCACTGGCCGCCGCTGAACGCGTGCGGGTAGCGGTGCATCGCATCGGCGCCGAGACCGACCCGCTCGAGCGAGCGCCGCGCGCGCTCGCGGCGCTCGCGCCGGGCGAGAGCCGGCTCGAAGATCCGCAGCGGCTCCTCGAGCGTCTCGACGACGGTCATCCGTGGATCGAGGCTCGCGAACGGATCCTGGAACACGATCTGCATCCCGCGACGCCGTTCGCGCAGCCGGCGCCGGTCCCAGCGCAGCAGGTCCTCGCCGCGCCACAGCACCCGACCGGCCGCGACCGGTACGAGCCGCAGGATCGCGCGCGCGAGCGTCGACTTGCCGGAACCGGACTCGCCGACGAGACCGAGCGTCTCGCCCGCGGCGAGCGTGCAGCCGACGTCGTCGACCGCGATCACGCGCTCGCGCGCGACGAACCCGCGCGACACCTGATACTCGACCCGCAAACCCCGCGCCTCGAGCAACGGCGAGGGCGCGGCCACGGGGCGCATGGGGTCCGCGGGGATCATGCGGGCAGCGGGTCGTGGCACGCGAACCGGCGCCCGTCGTCGAAAGCGGTCATCGGCGGCGGCTCGCGCCGGCAGCGCTCGGACGAGCGATCGCAGCGGGCGGCGAACGGACAGCCCGTGAAGCGCTCCGCGGCGCCCGGCGGCTGGCCAGGCAAGGTCGCCATCCGTGCGGGAATCGGCCCATCGGCGTTCGGCGCGCACGCGATCAGCGCGGCCGTGTACGGATGGCGCGGACCGTGGAACAAAGCCTCCGCCGGGGCTTCCTCGACGACGCGCCCCGCGTACATCACCACGATCCGCGCCGCGAGGCCGGCGACCACCGCGAGATCGTGACTGACCAGCAGGATCGCCATGCGCTGCTCGCGGCGAAGCCGCGCGAGCAGCTCGAGCACCTGCGCCTGCACGGTGACGTCGAGCGCGGTGGTCGGCTCGTCGGCGACGAGCAGCTGCGGCCCGCACAACAGGCTCATCGCGATCAGCACCCGCTGGCGCATCCCGCCGGAGAGTTCGTGCGGGTAGCGGCGCAGGCAGCCCGCGGGGTCGGGGATGCCGACCCGCGCGAGCATCGCGCGCGCCGCCTCGCGCGCGCGCGCGCCGGACGATCGGCGGTGGTGGACGAGGACCTCGCTCATCTGCGAACCGATCCGCAGGTGCGGCGTCAGCGCGGTCTGCGGATCCTGGAACACCATCGCGATGCGCTCGCCGCGCACCGCGCGTGCCGCCCCCCCGGGCGCACCGGCGAAGCGCACCGCGCCGTCGATCCGCGCGCTCGGCGGCAGCAGGCCCATCAGGGCGAGGCACAGCTGGGTCTTGCCGGAACCGGACTCGCCGACGATCCCGACGCACTCGCCCGCGCCGACGCTGAGCGACACGTCGCGCACCGCCTCGACCGCCCCCCCGCGGCCGGGATGCTCGACCCGCAGGTCCTCCACCACCAGGACCGGTTCGGCGCTCACAGGTCACCGACGTCGAGCGCGTCGCGCAGCGCGTCGCCGAGCAGGTGGAAGGAGATCAGCAGGATCGCGAGCACCGCGCTCGGGATCAGCAGCATCCACGGCGCCGACTCCATCTCGGACGCGCCCGACGCGATCAGGGTCCCGAGGCTCGCCTGCGGCTCCTGGATCCCGAGTCCGAGGAAGCTCAGGAAGCTCTCGAACAGGATGATCTGCGGCACGGTGAGGGTCGCGTACACGATCACCGGACCGATCACGTTCGGCACCACGTGCCGGAACAGGATCCGGACCGGTCCCGCGCCGGTCGCGACCGCCGCCTGGATGAACTCGCGCTCGCGGATCGCCAGCGTCTGGCCGCGCACGATCCGGGCCATCGTCAGCCAGCCGATCGCGCCGATCGCCGCGAACAGCAGGTATTCGCTGCGCCCGAACACCACGGTCAGCAGGATCACGAAGAAGATCAGCGGCAGTCCGGCGAGGATCTCGATCACCCGCATCATCAGGTGATCGACGCTCCCGCCCGCATACCCGGCGACCGCGCCGTAGACGATGCCGACCAGCAGGCTCACGAGGGTCGCGAGCAGGCCCACCGCGAGCGAGATCCGGGTGCCGAGCAGGGTCCGCACGAACAGGTCGCGGCCGAGCGCATCGGTGCCCCACCAGTGCGCGTGCTCGAGGCCGGGCGGCATCGCGATGCATGACCAGTCGATCGCATCGTAGCGGTTCGGGTTCAGGTGCGGCCCCAAGATCGCGAGCACGACCAGGAACGCGAGCGCCGACGCCGCGCCGAGCGCGGCGCGCGAGCGGCCGAGCCGCCGCAGCGCATCGCGCCAGACACCGGACGCCCGCGGGGCGCGCCCATCCGGGGGCGGATTCATGCCTCGAGCCGGATCCGCGGATCGAGCGCGGCGATCAGCAGGTCGACCACGAGGCCCATCGCGATCAGCAGCGTCGAGTACACGATCACCATCCCGAGCACGAGGGTGTAGTCGCGGTTCAGCGCGCCTTGCACCAGGTACCGGCCGATCCCCGGCAGGCCCGCGATCGTCTCGACGACCAGCGAGCCCGTCATCGTCATCGCGACCGCCGGCGCGAGATAGCTCGCGACCGGGATCAACGCGGGCCGCAGCGCATGCTTCAGCACGATGGTCCGCAGGGGCAGGCCTTTCGCGAACGCGGTCCGCACGTAGGCGCTGCGCATCACCTCGATCATGCTCGCGCGCGTCAGGCGCGCGATGTACGCGAGCGGCGGCAGGCACAGGGTCGTGACCGGCAGCACGTAGTCGCGGATCGACGTGGGGTCCCAGCCCGCGACGGGGAGCCAGTGCAGTTCGATCCCGAACAGCAGGCCGAGCGCCGGCAGCAGCACGAACGAGGGCACCGCGATCGCGACGACCGACAAGCCGATCGTCGCGTGGTCGACGAACCGCCCGTGGTTCAGGGCCGCGACCACGCCGACGCCGACGCCGCCGACCAGCGCGATCGCGATCGCGATCGCGCCGAGCGTCGCGCTGACCGGAAAGCCCTCGCGGATCAGCTCCGTGACGCTGAAGTCCTTGTAGCGAAACGACGGACCGAAGTCGCCGTGCGCGAGATCGCGCAGGTAGCTCGTGTACTGCTGCCACAGCGGGCGGTCGAGCCCGTACGCGGCGTCGAGGTTGGCGACCACGTCCGCGGGGAGCGCGCGCGCCCGGTCGAACGGCCCGGCCGGCGCGAACCGGATCAGGAAGAACGAAATCGTCACGATCGCGAGCAGGGTGGGAATCGCGCCGAGCACGCGAAACAGCAAATAGCGGATCAACGGCATGCGTCGGCCGAGTGTAACCACTGGCCGCACGGTGGACAAGGCAGCACCACCTCCCTAAACTGTCGCGCCGCGGCGCTTTCGAACGTCGCCCCCGCTGATCGCGCGCTCGCGCGTGCCGGGGACGATCGCCAGCGAGGAGTGAAGATGAAGAAGATCATGGTCTGCATCAAGCGCGTCGTCGACTACAACGTCCGCGTGCGCGTGAAACCCGACGAGAGCGGCGTGATGCTCGACGGCGTGAAGATGAGCGTGAATCCGTTCGACGAGATCGCGCTCGAGGAGGCGCTGCGCATCAAGGAGCGCGGCACCAACGCCGAGGTGGTCGCGGTCAGCATCGGCGTCGCCGACACCCAGCAGCAATTGCGCACCGCGCTCGCGATGGGCGCGGACCGCGCGGTGCTGGTGCAGACCGATCATCCGGTCGAGCCGCTGACCGCGGCGCAGACCCTGCTAGCCGTAGCGAAAAAGGAGAATCCGGACCTGATCCTCCTCGGCAAGCAGGCGATCGACGACGACGCGAACCAGACCGCCCAGATGCTCGCGGCGCTGTGGGACCGGCCGCAGGCGACCTACGTGTCGAAGCTCGCGATCGACGGCGCGACCGCGACCGCGACTCGCGAGGTCGACGCGGGCCTCGAGACGGTCGAGATCGACCTGCCGGCGGTGATCAGCGTCGACCTGCGCCTCAACGAGCCGCGCTACGTGAAGCTCCCGGACATCATGAAGGCGAAGAAGAAGCCGCTCGACGTGATCAGCCTCGACAGCCTCGGCGTCGCCGCCTCCACCTGGCTCAAGCCGGTGAAGACCGTCGCGCCGCCGCAGCGGCAGAAGGGGATCATGGTGAAGGACGTGGCCGAACTCGTCGACGTACTGAAGAAGAAGGGGTTGCTGTGATGGCGAAGATCCTGATCATCGGCGAACACGACGGCAAGACGCTGAACCCGTCGACGCACAAGTGCGTGACCTGC
>JAKBCG010000235.1 GCA_021808035.1 Pseudomonadota bacterium | reverse complement strand
GACGCCGGAGACGCTGAGCTACAGCGACTTCAAGACCTTGCTGCAGGCACACAAGGTCGACGACCTGACGATCGGCGACTCGACGATCGAAGGCACGGTCGACACCGAGGGGCTCGCGAAGCTCCTGCCGGCGAAGACGGCCGCGGCGCTCGACAAGGCCACCGACGCTCACGGCGTGCACCGATTCCTGACGCGCCGGGTCGCCGATCCGGGTCTCGTCGCCTCGCTGGATGCGGCCAAGGTCCACTACGAGGGCGCGGAGGACAGCCGCTGGACATCGACGCTGTTCGCCTGGCTGATCCCGGGCCTGCTGATCGCCGGCCTCTGGACGATGATGTTACGGCGCACCGAAGCGGGCGCCGGCTCGATCGCGCAGATCGGGCACAGCCACGCGAAGGTGTTCGTGCAGAAGGAGACCGGCGTGCACTTCTCCGACGTCGAGGGCATCGACGAGGCGAAGGAAGAGTTGATGGAGGTCGTGCGCTTCCTGAAGGATCCGGAACGCTACCGCCGGCTCGGCGGCCACATCCCGAAGGGCATCCTGATCGTCGGCGCCCCCGGCACCGGCAAGACCTTGCTCGCGAAGGCGGTCGCCGGGGAGGCGGGCGTGCCGTTCCTGTCGATCAGCGGTTCGGAATTCGTCGAGATGTTCGTCGGCGTCGGCGCCGCGCGGGTCCGCGATTTGTTCCAGCAGGCGGAGAAGGTGGCGCCGTGCATCATCTTCGTCGATGAGCTCGATGCGCTCGGCAAGGCGCGCGGCGTCACCGGCTACGGCGGCAACGACGAACGCGAGCAGACGCTGAACCAGCTGCTCGTCGAGATGGACGGCTTCGACACGAACAGCGGCGTGATGGTGATGGCGGCGACGAACCGGCCGGAGATCCTCGACCGCGCGCTGCTGCGGCCCGGCCGCTTCGACCGGCACGTCGCGATCGACCGGCCGGACGTGCGCGGGCGCGAGAAGATCCTGCGCCTGCATGCGCGCAAGCTGGTGCTCGCCGCGGACGTCGACCTCGCCGCGGTCGCGGCGAGGACCCCCGGGTTCGCCGGCGCGGATCTCGCGAACATCGTGAACGAAGCGGCACTGCACGCGGCCCGCGCGGACAAGCTGTCGGTCGAGATGATCGATTTCGACAGCGCGATCGACCGCGTGATCATCGGCCTCGAGAAGCGCAACCGCGTGATGAACGCGAAGGAGAAGCAGACCGTCGCGTACCACGAGGCGGGACACGCGCTGGTCGCCGAATCGCGGCCGAACGCGGACCGGGTCGCGAAGATCTCGATCATCCCGCGCGGCATCGGCGCGCTCGGCTTCACCCAGCAGCAACCGACCGAGGATCGTTACCTGCTGAGGCGCAGCGAGCTGCTCGACCGGCTCGACGTGCTGCTCGGCGGACGCGTGGCCGAGGAGATCGTGTTCGGCGACGTGTCGACCGGCGCGGAGGACGACCTGCAGAAGGCGACCGACATGGCGCGGCACATGGTCACCCAGTACGGGATGATCGCGCGGCTCGGCCAGGCCACCTACGAAACGCCGCGTGCCGGCGTGTTCCTCGACGCGCCGGCGCCGCCGGAGCGGTTCACCTACAGCGAGCACACCGCCCAGCTGATCGACGAGGAGATCGCGCAGCTGCTCGACGACGCGCACCACCGGGTCGCGACGACGCTCAACGATCGGCGCACGCAGCTTGAAAGGCTCGCGCAGCGCTTGTTGCGCGACGAGGTCGTCAACCGGGAGGCGCTCGCCGAATTGCTCGCGGCCCCGGTCCCGGCGCCGGCGGTCAGTTCCTGAACGGTGCCTCGGGGCGCGCGGGCCGGCTCGGCCGCCACACGAGGATCGCACCGAGCGCGAGCGCGGCGAAGCCCGCGCCCGCGTAGAACGTGTATCCCGCGCCCGCCTGCGACCAGATCCAGCCCGCGAGCCCGCTCGCGACCAGCATCGCGCCGCCGCTCGCCAGATTGAACAAGCCGAACGCCGTGCCGCGCAGCGGCGCCGGCGCGGCGTCCGTGACCATCGCGGCGAGCAGCCCCTGCGTCATGCCCATGTGCACGCCCCAGAGCCCGACACCGAGGGTGAGCATCGGCCAGCTGCGGCCGCGCGCGAGCACGAGGTCCGCGAGGATCAGCATCGCGAGCCCTGCGCCGAGCAGGCGCGGGTGACTGATCCGGTCCGCGAGCCGGCCGAACGGGTACGCGCAGGCCGAGTACACGACGTTCATCGCGACCATCACGAGCGGCACGTACGCGAGCGGCACGCGATCCTGCTGGGCGCGCAGCAGCAGGAACGCCTCGCTGAAGCGGGCGAGCGTGGCGAGGCCGCCGATCACGACCACCCACCAGTACGCGCCGCCGAGCCGGCGCAGGTTCTCGCGCCGCAACGGATTGCGCCGATCGGCGCCCGCCGCGGGGGCGGGCTCGCCGACGCCGAGCTCGAGCAAGGCGACCGCGAGCAACGCCGGCGCCACCGCGACCCAGAACACCGCGCGAAAACGATCGTGCCATGCAAGCATCAGTCCGACCGCGACCAACGGTCCGAGGAACGCGCCGATCGTGTCGAGCGACTGGCGCAGGCCGAACGCGGCACCGCGCAGCTCGCGCGGCGCGATGTCCGCGACCAGCGCGTCGCGCGGCGCGCCGCGGATTCCCTTGCCGACCCGATCGAGGATCCGCGCGCCGAGCACGAGGTGCACGCTCCCCGCGAGCGCGAACAGCGGCTTGGTGAGCGCGGACAGGCCGTAGCCGAGCACCGCGAGGCGCTTGCGGCGGCCCAGGTAGTCGCTGAGCGTGCCCGAGAACACCTTCACGACCAGCGACGTCGCCTCGCCGAGTCCCTCGATCACTCCGACGGCGAACGCACTCGCGCCGAGCGAATCGACCAGGAACAGCGGCAGCAGGCCGTGGATCATTTCCGAGGAAACGTCCATCAGCAGGCTCACGGAGCCGAGGATCCAGATCGCCCTTGGCAGCGTCGGGCGCACGCGCGCTGGCGCCTGGGTCATCGCCGACTCGTCGGTGACACGGAGGCGCCGATCTTGGCCGAAACGGCAACGGCGACGGGCGGCGGGAAACGGCCCGCGACGCTGCGATCGGGCCGTGGCAGCGGACCGGCGAAGCGCACCGCGTGCGCATCGAGGTGGGCCTCGGCCGGCGCGACGACCCGGCCGTAGAGCCGCCGACACGTGTCGTACGCAGCGATCCCGGGCCAGCTCGCCGGCAGCAATTCCCGCGGGAGCAGGGGGTCGCGCAAATGGATCTTGCGGTACTCGTGGATCAGCAAGGTGCGCACCACGAACGCGGTCGCGGGCGCGAGCGCTCCCCGCTCCTCGAGCGATGTCGCGACCGCCGCGTAGCGGCGGATGAACTGCCGGTAGCGCGTCGCCAGCTCGGTCAGGTCCCAACCGTGGCGCACGATCCGCGCCCGGTCCGCGAAGGCGCCCGCACCGCGCGCGGTCTCGAACAGCAGCGGCGCACGCGCGGGCCGCGCGGACGCGAGCGTCGCGCGCACGGCCGCGGCGTTCGCGGCCGGATGCGCGAACACGCCCGGCGCGATCTCGCCGAACCCGATCCAGCGCAGCTGACGGCGGATGGCATCGCGCGCGCCGCCGGCGGCGCCGGGCAGCACGACCAGCGTCCACACGCCGTGCCACGGGCCCGGAGGGCCCGAGTAGATGCGCGCGGTCGCCTCGACGAAGCGCTCGCGTCCCCGTGCCGAGAGACGGTACTCGCTCAGCCGCCCGCGCCGGCGGCTCGCGAGCCAGTCGTCGTGCACCAGGCGGGCCACCGAGGTCCGCACCAGGCGTTCGGTGAGCCCGAACGGCGCCATCAAATCGATCAGGCTCCCGAGCGTGATCGCACCGCCGCGCGGCGCGAGCGCATCGCCGAACACGGACACGATCAACGAGCCGCCGCGCAGCGGTCGCTGCCGGCGGAACGCCGCGAGGAGTGCGGCGGCGCGGCGCGGGGCTCGATCGCGGATCGACTCGGACATCGGCGCATTCTGACACAGAAATGGTTGTCATCTGCATTTTCGCGTGTCACACTTTCCCGGTCGGCACGATCCCGGGGGCGGAGCGAATGTACACGCAGGGACTCAACGAACTCGCCGCACGGCCGCTCGCGGCGGTGCAGGAAGATCCGGAGCGGCTGCGCCGCTTCGAGGCGCGGATCGACGCGGAAGAGAAGATCGAGCCGAAGGACTGGATGCCGGAGACGTACCGGCAGACCCTGATCCGGCAGATCTCCCAGCACGCCCATTCCGAGATCGTCGGGATGCTGCCGGAGGGCAACTGGATCGGCCGCGCGCCGTCGCTGCTGCGCAAGTCGATCCTGATCGCGAAGGTCCAGGACGAGGGCGGACACGGCGCATACCTGTACTCGGCCGCGGAAACGCTCGGGATCTCGCGTGCGGAGCTGATCGAGCAGCTGCTCTCGGGCGCGGCGAAATACTCGAGCATCTTCAATTATCCGACCTTGACCTGGGCCGACGTCGGCGCGATCGGCTG
>JAKBCG010000234.1 GCA_021808035.1 Pseudomonadota bacterium | reverse complement strand
CTCGGTCGTCGTGCTCGTGCTGCTCACGATGGGCCGGCGCGAGGCGGTCGTGGTCGGCGCGGCCGTGGTCGTCACGCTGGCCGCGACCCTGTTCGCGTCCTGGGCCTGGGGATTCACGATCAACCGGGTGTCGCTGTTCGCGCTGATATTCGCGATCGGCATCCTCGTCGATGATGCGATCGTGATCGTCGAGAACGTGCACCGGCATCGCGAGTTCGACCCGTCGCCGCTCTCCGAGGTGATCCCGCGCGCGGTCGACGAGGTCGGCGGTCCGACGATCCTGGCGACGTTCACCGTGATCGCCGCGCTGCTGCCGATGGCGTTCGTCTCGGGCTTGATGGGACCGTACATGAGCCCGATCCCGATCAACGCGAGCATGGGCATGCTGATCTCGCTTGGAATAGCGCTCGCGTTCACCCCCTGGATGTGCCGCAAGCTCCTCGGCGGCGCGCACGGCACCGCCCCGAAGCCGTTCCGGGAGACCGAGGAGGCGCCGCCGGAAACGCGGATCCACCGGCTGTTCGCGCGCCTGATGGGACCGTTCCTGGCGAACGAGAACGCGCGGCGCAACCGCCACCGGCTCTACCTGGCGTTGGCCGGCGCGATCGCCGTCGCCGGGCTCCTGGTCGCGGTCCGCCTCGTCGTTCTGAAGATGCTGCCGTTCGACAACAAGTCCGAGTTCGACGTGGTCGTGAACATGCCCGACGGGACGCCGGTCGAGGACACCGCCCGGGTGCTCTCCGCGCTCGCCGGCGTGATCCGCCGGGTACCGGAGGTCACGAACTACCAGGCCTACGCCGGGACCGCGGCGCCGATCAACTTCAACGGGCTCGTGCGCCAGTACTACCTGCGCCAGGAGGGCAGCGAAGGCGACCTCGAGGTCAACCTCGTCGCCAAGAGCAAGCGCAGCCGCGAGAGTCACCAGATCGTGATGGCCGTGCGACCCGCGCTCGCCGCGCTCGGCAAGCGCCTCGGCGCGAAGTCGATCCAGGTCGTCGAAGTGCCGCCCGGCCCGCCGGTGCAGGCGCCGATCGTCGCCGAGATCTACGGACCGAGCTACGCGGCCCAGGAGCGCGTCGGTCGGGCGCTGCGCAAGCTGTTCGACTCGACGCCGGACATCGTCGACACCGACGACTCGCTGCCGTCACCGGTGCCGCGCTACGAGATCCGGCTGGAGCGGGCGAAGGCGACGCTGCTCGGCGTCTCCCAGCAGCAGGTCACCGACACCCTCGCGACCGCGCTCTCCGGCTACGACGCGACCTTCGTGCATTCCGGTGCGGAGCGTTATCCGATCGCGGTCCGCCTGGAGCTTCCACCGAAGGACAAGGACGGGCTCGGCCAGGCGCTCGCGATGCCCGTGCGCGCCGCGAATGGCACGCTGATCCCGCTGTCGGAGATCGTCCGGGTCGAGAAGAAGCCCTGGGAGGCGACGATCTACCACAAGGATCTCCTGCCGGTCGTGTTCGTGACCGGCGACATGGGCGGGCGGATCGACAGCCCGCTCTATGGAATGTTCCGCCTCGTCTCGCGGATCGACCGGACCCGGCTCGACGGGCACCGGATCCGCCAGCGCTTCATCAGCCAGCCGAGCCGGCTCGACCACTTCACGATCAAGTGGGACGGCGAATGGCAGATCACCTACGAGACCTTCCGCGACATGGGCATCGCGTACGCGGTCGGACTGGTGATCATCTACCTGCTGGTCGTCGCGCAGTTCCGCTCGTACACGGTGCCGTTGATCATCATGGCGCCGATTCCGATGACGATCATCGGGGTGATGCCCGGCCACGCGTTGCTCGGCGCCCAGTTCACCGCGACGTCGATGATCGGCATGATCGCGCTCGCGGGCATCATCGTGCGCAACTCGATACTGCTGGTGGACTTCATCAACAAGGAGATCGCGGCCGGACAGCCACCGGAAAGCGCGGTGATCCGCGCGGCGGCGATCCGGGCGCGGCCGATCGTGCTGACCGGTCTCGCGGCGATGCTCGGTGCGTTCTTCATCCTCGATGACCCGATTTTCCAGGGACTGGCGATTTCGTTGATCTTTGGGATCCTCGTGTCCACCGCGTTGACCTTGCTGGTGATTCCGTTGCTCTACTACGGCTACGTCGTGCGGCAGCGCACGCGCGCCGCTCAATAACTGGGGGGAGGTCTGCAATGGCAACCGTGATCGTGATCGGCGCAGGGCTCGGCGGCATTCCGGCCGCGTTCGACCTGCGCAAGCACCTGTCGAAGGACCATCGCGTGACGCTGATCGGCGAGCGCCCGTACTTCGAGTTCACGCCGTCGAATCCGTGGATCGCGGTGGGCTGGCGCACCGGCGAGCAAACGCGGGTCGAGATGCACGAGCCGCTCGAGCGCAAGGGCATCGACTGGATCGTCGGCCGGGTCGAGCGCATCGATGCGGACAAGAACTCGCTGACCCTCGCCGACGGCAAGACCTTGAGCTACGACTACCTGGTGATCGCGACCGGCCCGCGGCTCGCGTTCGAGGAGATACCGGGACTCGGGCCGGAGGGCCACACCCAGTCGGTGTGCACGCAGGGTCATGCCGAGCTCGCGTGGCGTCGCTACCAGGAATTCCTCGCCAAGCCGGGCCCGGTGGTCGTCGGCGCGGCGCCCGGCGCGAGCTGCTTCGGTCCGGCCTATGAAACCGCGATGATCATCGACGCGGACCTGCGCAAGCGCAAGATCCGCGACCGCGTGCCGATCACCTACGTGACCAGCGAGCCGTACATCGGCCACATGGGCCTCGGCGGGGTCGGCGACAGCAAGGGGCTGATGGAATCGGAGCTGCGCGAGCGGCACATCAAGTGGATCACGAACGCGAAGATCACCGGGGTCACGCCCGGCGAGATGAGCGTGCAGGAGCTCGACGACGCCGGCGCCTTGAAGAAGGAGCACAAGCTCTCGTTCGCGTTCAGCGCGATCATCCCCGCGTTCAAGGGCGTCGATGCGGTCGCGGCGGTGCCGGGCCTGTGCAATCCGCGCGGCTTCGTGCTGATCGACAAGCAACAGCGCAATCCGAAGTATCCGAACATCTATTCGGTCGGCGTCTGCGTCGCGATCCCGCCGGTCGAGGCGACCCCGGTTCCGACCGGCGCGCCGAAGACCGGATACATGATCGAATCGATGGTCTCGGCGACGGCCGCGAACATCGCCGCCGCGGTCGCCGGCAAGCCGACCTCGGCCGAAGCGACCTGGAACGCGATCTGCCTCGCCGATTTCGGCGATACCGGTGCCGCGTTCGTCGCGCTTCCGCAGATCCCGCCACGCAACACGACCTGGTCGCGCAAGGGCAAGTGGGTGCACCTCGCGAAGATCGCGTTCGAGAAGTACTTCCTGCGCAAGGTGCGGACCGGCTCGCTGACGCCGGTCTACGAGACCTACGTGCTGAAGGCGCTCGGCATCGTGTCCTTGAAGGGCGACGGCCGCTGATGGCCCGGGCGATCTCGGCGCATCCGCGACGCATCGCGCGATGGTCGCGTGGGATGGGCGGCGCGCTGCTCGCGGTGGCGTTCGTGCTGCCGCGCGGCGGCGGCGCCGAGACGCTCACCGACGCCTGGCGCATGGCCATGCGTGCCGACGGCACCGTCGCCGCCGCCCGCGACGATCTCGCGGCGGCCCGCGCCGAGCGCTCGGCCGCCGAGCGCGGACGCTGGCCCACCCTCGACGTCGGCGGCGGATACACGCAGCTCAATCAATCGCCGATCCTCGACATCCAGACGCCGAACGGACCGTTCCGGTCGCCGAAGATCTGGCGACACGATGGCTTCGCGAGCGCCGCGGCGGATCTGTCGATCCCGGTGTGGACCTCGGGAGCCCTTTCGGGCTCGATCGGCGCCGCGCGCGCCGGTGCGCGCGGCGCCGCGGCGCAGGAGCGGATGACGACCGCCGACGTGAAGCTCGCGGTCGCTGAAAGCTACGTCGACGTGCTGCGCGCGCGCAGCGCGCTCGGCGTCGCCGATTCGGATCTCGCGAGCCTGCGCGCGCACGCCGCGGACGTCCGGGTGATGTACGACAAGCAGGCGGTCGCGAAGTCGGATCTGCTCGCCGCCGAGGTCGCGCTCGCGAACGCCGAGCAGTCGCATCTGCGCGCCGCGAACGCACTCGCGATCGCGACCGCCGCCTACAACCGCTGGGTCGGCGAGCCCCTCGACCGGCAGCCCCAGCTGGTCGATCCGTCCCCGCCGCAGACCACGGGCACGCTCGCCGACCTGGTCGCGCAGGCCGACGCGCGCCGCCCGGAGATCGCCGCGCTCGAGGCCCTGCGCGCGCGCCTCGGCGATGCCGCGCGCGCCGAGCGGGCGCAAGGCCGGCCGCAGATCGCGCTGCACGCCGGGTACAACCACTTCGACAACCAGATCCTCGATCGACAGAACTTCGCGTCGGTCGGCGTCACCCTGAAGTGGCGGCTTTTCGCGAGCGGGCAGATCCGCGAGCAGACCGACGCGATCGACGAGCGCGCCCGCGCCGCCGAGCGGCGGCTGCAGGACCTTCGCTCGAAGATCGCGCCCGAGGTGC
>JAKBCG010000233.1 GCA_021808035.1 Pseudomonadota bacterium | reverse complement strand
TCCTTCGGACGCTCCTGGAGGCCTTCGCACCACTGCTGTTCGGTTTCGTCTCCCAGCTGTTCGGCAGCCCGAGCGGCGGCGGCTTCGGTGCCGGCGTCAACAACAAGGCGGCCCACGTCTCCGCCGCCTCCGCCCACGGACTGTCCTACGCGTTCTTGGTGATGCTCGCTCCCCTCGCCGCCGGCGGCTACTTCCTGTTGCGGGCCCGGCGCACCTACCCGAGCGACGCCGCTTCGGCGGCCGAGTCGGAGCAGCGCACCTCCGAGGAGGGCGATGGGGCGGCCGGCTCGGCGCCGGCCCGGCTCGGGCACGACCGGGACTAGGGCGGGCCTGTGAACCCGGCCGAGCGCTCCATCCGCAGGCTCGACGCCGTACAGCAGCGCCATGAAGGCGATCATCCGTGACGCGACCAGCCGTCGCTCCATGCCCGAGCGTCGCAGTGCCCAGGCCGTGAGCGCTATCCCGCCGGCCCCCGCCGCGGCGAACAGGTCCGCGGTCCGGGAGTCGCGCGCGCGTACGCCCATCGTCACGGCTCGAGGGCGATCGACGCCGGCTGACCGCCGCGCACTTTCAGCAGCTCGATCTGCAGCAGTCCCGCCGCGTCACGGCTGAGCGCGAGCCGCAGCGTCGCGGGCGAGGACTCGAAGCGGTGCCGGTCGGGACGAAACAGCACCCCGAGCGCGCCGCCCTCCTCGGCGGCGAGCTTCAAGCGACGCAGCCAGCGCAGGTCGCTGCCCTGCAGCCACAGGAACACCGCCGCGCAAGCGCCCGATTGCAGCGCCTGCTCGGCGGCCCAGAGCGCCTCGGTCGCCGATTCCGGACGCACGACCAGGAAACGCCGCAGATCGAGGCCTTGCTGGGCGAGCGCGGGCGCATAGGGCTCGTACGGCGGCGCGATCCAGATCAACCAGCGCCCGGCGCCGGCGTCGCGCTGCGCGCCGTCAACGAGCAACGCGGGCAGGAACAACTGCACCTCGCCGAGACCGTAGTCCGAGAGCAGCACCTCGACGAGCGCCGCGGTCGGCCAACCCCCGTCCGGCAGCCGCGCATCGAGCACCGCCCGGCCGGTCGGCCAGACCGGCCGGGACGCCGCCGCCGTCGCGTCCTTCAGCCTCCAGACGCGCGCATCGGCGAGCAGCTCGGCGAGCGAGTCCGCGTCACGCGGCATCCAGGGTCTTACCGCGGCGCAGGACGCCGACGACGACACCTTCGATGATCATCGGCTGGTGCTGCAGATCGACGCGGATCGGCTCGAACTCGGCGTTCTCCGGCAGCAGCCACACGATCCGACCTTCCTGCCGATAGCGCTTGACCGTGACCTCGTTCTCCAGCCGCGCGACCACGATCTGCCGATTGCGGACCTCGGGCGTGCGGTGCACCGCGACCAGGTCGCCGTCGAGGATGCCCGCGTCCTTCATGCTCATCCCGCGGACCTTCAGCAGGTAGTGCGCTTGCGGCTGGAAGAGCTGCGGGTCGATCTGATAACGCGCCTCGACGTGTTCCTCGGCGAGGATCGGCCGGCCGGCGGCGACGCGGCCGATCAGCGGCAAGCCGATCTGCTCGCGCAGCACGTCCTTCAGCTGGATGCCCCGCGAGGCGCCCGGGATCAGGTCGATCACGCCCTTGCGCTGGAGCGCGCGCAGGTGTTCCTCCGCGGCGTTCGGCGACTTGAAGCCGAGCGCTCGGGCGATCTCGGCGCGCGTCGGCGGCATGCCGCTTGTCGCGATGCTCTCCTGGATGAGTCGCAGGATCTGGGTTTGCCGGGGCGTGAGGTCGGTCATGGGGCACCTGGGTATTTACACAGTAGTGTAATTATATACAGCAATGCCCGTCTGGCAAGTCGCATCGCGCCGCGGTAACGTCGCCGTCCATCCACCGGGCGCGAGGAGACTCCATGGGCAACGGCGACGACGATCGATCGAACGACCAGGCGCTCGGCATGGGTTGCCCGATCACCCGGCGCGACTTCCTGAACGGCGTCGCGCTCGGCGCGACCACCCTCGCCTCCGGACCGCTTCTCGCCGCCGCGCCCGGCGATCCGCCGGGCACCCTTGCGATGCCTTCCCAGGACATGCCGGGCTACTACCCGCCGGCGCTCACCGGGCTGCGCGGCGACCATCCGGGCTCGTTCGAGATCGCGCATGCGCTGCGTGACGGCCGCCACTGGACCCAGGCGACCGACACCGGCGAGCACTACGACCTGATCGTCGTCGGCGGCGGGATCAGCGGCCTCGCCGCCGCGCACTTCTACCGCGCGAGCGTCGGCCCGAACAGCCGGATCCTGATCATCGAGAACCACGACGACTTCGGCGGCCACGCGAAGCGCAACGAGTTCCACTTCGGCGACCGGATGGAGCTGATGAACGGCGGCACCGAGGACATCGACAGTCCGCGCCCGTACAGCCGGGTCGCGTACGGGCTGCTCGAGACCCTCGGGATCGACGTCCCGACGCTGCAGAAGTCGACGCAGCACCGCGAGTTCTACGCGCACCGCGGTCTCGAACGGGCCGCGTTCTTCGACCGCGAGACCTTCGGTGCCGACCGGCTCTGCGTCGGCATCGGTTCGCGCCCCTGGGCCGAGGCCCTCGCGGCGGCGCCGCTGTCGGCGCGGGCGAAGGCGCAGATCGCCGAGATCGAGGCCGGCCACGTCGACTACATGCCGGGCCAGTCCTCCGACGAGAAGAAGCAGCTGCTCTCGCGGATCAGCTACCAGGCGTTCCTGCGCGACTACGTGCACGCCGAGCCCGAGGTGCTGCATTACTACCACGCGAGCACCAAGGGCGAATGGGGCGTCGGCACCGACGCGGTCTCCGCGCTCGACTGCTGGGGGTTCCATCTCCCGGGCTTCCAGGGGATGAACCTCGCGAAGGGCTCGATCGAGCGGATGGGGCCGACGCCGGCCGGCTACGAGGACACCGGCGGATCGCCGTTCCTGCACTTCCCGGACGGCAACGCGACGATCGCGCGCTCGCTGGTGCGGAACCTCATCCCCGAGGCGCTGCCCGGCGCCGGCGTGGAGAACCTGATCACCGCGCGGGTCGACTACTCGAAGCTCGACCGCGCCGACTCGCCGGTGCGGATCCGCCTGAACAGCACCGTGATCCACGCGCGCAACCTCGGCGAGCCGCAGACCGCGCGCGAGGTCGAGGTCACCTACGTGCGCCACGGCCGGGCGTTCAAGGCGCGCGCGCGCGCCGCGGTGATGGCCTGCTACAACATGATGATCCCCTACCTCGTGCCGGACCTGCCCGCCGTGCAGCGCGAGGCGCTGCACCGGCTGGTGAAGACGCCGCTGGTCTACGCGTCGGTCGCGCTGCGTAACTGGCGCGCGTTCGAGGCGCTGAAGACCTATTACGTCTACACGCCCGGCTGCTACTTCTCGTACTTCTATCTGAACCCACGGGTCGACCTCGGCGCCTACCGGGCGCCGACCACGCCCGACGAACCGATCCTGGTGCACCTCACCCGCACGCCGTGCAAGCCCGGACTGTCCGAGTTCGACCAGAACCGCGTCGGCCGCGCGGACCTGCTGGTGACCCCGTTCGCGACCTTCGAGCGGCACATCCGCGACATCATGGGGCGCGCGCTCGCCGGCGGCGGTTTCGACCCGGCGCGCGATATCACCGCGATCACGGTGAATCGCCACGCGCATGGTTACGCACCGGAGTACAATCCCCTGTTCGATCCGAACCTGCCGATCGAACAGCGGCCTTATGTGGTCGGCCGGGCGCAGTTCGGGCGGATCACGATCGCGAACTCCGATTCCGGTGGCGAGGCCTACACGGACTGCGCGATCAACCAGGGGCACCGCGCGGTGATGGAACTTTTGGAGAGCTGAAGCGGTCCGTAGGGACGCGCCGATCGTGACACGGATTTAATTCGGCGCGGGCGAAAACACGCATGAAAACGTCGCCTTATCACGACACTCGGTATATTTACGGTTGCATTTGCCATTGAAAATTCGTTTTAATTGCAATGATTCGGCGCACGCGTGCCCGTCCACGTGACGGGCATGCATGCAACGATACGCCTTCGTTCACAAAGACTGATGCCACAACCCTAGGGGAAGATGCTATGAAATTCGCAACGGTAGTTAAGGTTTCGGCCGCCGCGGCCTGCTTGCTCGCGTTCACCGGCTGCACCGACCTGAAGCCGATCCAGTCGCAGATCGACGACCTGAAGTCGCAGGTCTCGAAGCTGCAGGGCGACACCGCGAAGGCGTCGAGCGACGCGGCGGCGGCGAACTCGGCTGCGTCCAGCGCGGCGTCCGCGGCGAACGCGGCGCAGAGCACCGCGAACCAGGCGCTCTCGACCGCTCAGGCGAACCAGACTTCGATCGAGCAGATCAACGAGAAGCTCAATCGGATGTTCAAGAAGTCGGTCTCGAAGTAAGACTTCCGTCCGCTTCGATCACGGGATCGAAGGAAGACGCCGCGGCTCGCGCCGCGGCGTTTTTTTTGGTGCCTCAATAACGCAGCAGCGCCGAGCCCCAGGTAAAGCCGCCGCCGAACGCCTCGAGGAGCAGCAACT
>JAKBCG010000232.1 GCA_021808035.1 Pseudomonadota bacterium | reverse complement strand
GACCGGCCACCTGCTGGACTTCGAGACCTCGATCGACGGACGATTCGTGAACTCCCACGGCGGTGACGGAATCGTGATCGCGACCGCGACCGGTTCGACCGCCTATGCGCTATCCTGCGGCGGCCCGATCGTCGAACCCGACCTCGACGTCTGGGTGCTCGCCCCGATCAGCCCGCACACCTTGAGCGACCGCCCGATCGTCGTGCGCGCCGGCAGCCGGATCTCGATCCAGCTCACCGAGCGCGCCTCCTCGGTCGCCCAGGTCACCTGCGACGGCGGCGCGATCGGCGATCTGCGGCCCGGGGATCGGCTCACGGTCGAGGGCTCGACGAGCGCGGTCACGCTGCTGCATCCGCCGGGCTACGATTATTACCGCCTGCTGCGGTCGAAGCTGCACTGGGGGCGCGGCGGCTTCGACGACGGCCCGCGCGACTGAAGGGGGCGCGCTTGCTCACCGACCTGCACCTGCGCGACTTCGTGATCGTCGAGGAAGCCCATCTCGAACTCCTGCCCGGCATGACCGCGCTCACCGGCGAGACCGGTGCCGGCAAGTCGATCGTCGTCGACGCGCTGGCGATGATCGCGGGCGGCCGCGCATCCGGCGACGTCGTGCGCGAGGGCGCGGAGCGTGCCGAGGTCGCGGCGACGTTCACCGCGCTGCCTGCGGCCGCGATCGCGTGGTTGGAGGAGCAGGCGATCGCCCACGACGGCGAGGTCCTCGCCCGCCGCGTGGTGGGCGCGGATGGACGTTCGCGCGCCTGGCTGAACGGCCAGCCGGTGCCGCTGCAGTCGATGCGGCAGTTCGTCGATCGGTTGATCGACGTGCACGGGCAGCAGGAATTCCAGCAGCTGATATCGCGCGACGCCCAGCGCATGCTGCTCGACGAGCACGCCGGCGCGAGCGCGAGCGTGGCGCGCGTCGCCACGCTCCATGCCGGATTGCGCGAGGCGGAGCGCGAGCTCGACTCGCGCCGGACCGCGGCTGCGAACGCCGACGCCCGCCGCGAGCTGCTGCGTTTCGAGCTCGGCGAGCTGCGCGACGCGCTGACCGGCATCGCCGACCTCCCGACATTGTTCGTCGAACGCAAGCGGATTGCCGACCGTGGCCGGCTCGCGGAAGCCGCCCGCGCGGCGCTCGCGCTCAGCTACGACGGCGACGACGGCAGCGCGAACGACCTGGTCGCGCGCGCGCAGGCGGCGCTGCGCTCCGCGGCGGCGGCGGACCCGGCGCTGCAGGCGGTCGCCCGGCTGCTCGACGGCGTCGCGATCGATCTGCGCGAAGCCGCCGATGCGCTGCGCCGTTACCTCGAGGCGCTCGACGTCGATCCCGCCCGGGTCGAGGAGATCGAGCGGCGCGCGGCCGCGCTCGAGGGGCTCGCCCGCAAGCACCGCGTTCGGCCCGAGGAACTGCCGGCGCGCGCGGCCGAGCTCGCGAGCGAGCTCGATGCCGTGGAGAACTCGGTGGCCGGGCTCGCGCAGCTCGACGAACGCTGCGCGCTGTTGCGCAGCCAATACCGGGCCGCCGCGGACGAGTTGAGCGCGGCGCGGCGCGCGGGCGCCGCCGACCTCGCGACGCGCATCACCACGCTGATGCAGTCGCTCGGGATGCCGGGCGGCCGCTTCGAGATCGCGGTCGCGACGACCCCGGAGTCCTGCGCCGCCCACGGCCAGGACGTGGTGGACTTCCTGGTCGCCGCGAATCCCGGACAGAGCGCCCGACCGATCGCCAAGGTGGCGTCCGGCGGTGAGCTGTCGCGGATCGGACTCGCGATCCAGGTGGCGGCGGCGGCCCGCACCCGCACCGCCTGCCTGGTGTTCGACGAGGTCGACACCGGGGTCGGTGGCGCGACCGCCGAGATCGTCGGCCGTCAGTTGCGCACGCTCGCCCAGACCGGCCAGGTGCTGTGCGTGACCCATTTGCCGCAGGTCGCCTCGCAGGCGCACTCGCAGTGGCGGGTCGCGAAACAATCGAACGGGCGGACGACCCGTGCCCGGATCGAGCGCCTGGACGAGGGCGGCCGGGTGGAGGAAATCGCCCGCATGCTCGGCGGTGTCGACGTCAGCGCGCAGGCGCGCGCGCATGCGCGGGAAATGCTCGAACGCGGTTCAGGCGCCGCGAACGAGCGGCCGGCGAAGCGTTCGCGCCCGGGGCGCTGAAGGCTCAGCGCGCCTTCTGGTGCGGACAGTTCGGCTTGCGACAATGACCGTAGAGCGTCAGCGAGTGGTCGCGCATCTCGAAACCCAATCGCTTCGCGACCGCCTGCTGGCGCTCCTCGATGCCGCCGTCGATGAACTCCTCGACCCGGCCGCAATCGACGCAGAGGATGTGATCGTGATGGGCGCCCTGGTTGAGTTCGAACACCGCGGTGCCGCCCTCGAAATGATGACGGTTGACGAGACCGGCCGCTTCGAACTGGGTCAGCACCCGATACACGGTCGCGAGCCCGATGTCCTGGTTCGAGTCGAGCAGCTTCTTGTAGATGTCCTCGGCGCTCATGTGGCGGGGAGAACCTTCCGCCAGGATATCGAGGATCTTGAGCCGTGGAACCGTGACCTTGAGGCCGGCGCTGCGCAGTTCGGAAGTTTCTGCCGAGGGATTCGCTTTTCGCCGCTGCGCCATGTCGTCTCATCCGGTATGATCGATGATTGATTATCAACCATTTGCGGATCGCATACCACCTTGAAGAGACATCTCGTCCGAGCCGCCATCGCGGCCTCCCTGCTGTCGCTGACGACCGCCTGCGTCTATCGGATCAACATCCAGCAAGGCAACTACCTCGACCAGACGGCCGTGAATCAGATCAAACCCGGCATGACCCGCAGCCAGGTGCGCTACCTGCTCGGCACGCCGCTGGCGTCGAACCCGTTCGACCACACGCGCTGGGACTACGTGTACTACTTCAAGGTGGGCCACAGCGCGCACGTCGACGAGCGCCGCGTGACGGTGTTCTTCGACGGCGACAAGGTCGTGCGGATCATCAAGCCGCCGGATGCGGTCGCGGCTGCGCAGGAGCGGCGGCTCGCGAAGATCAAGAACGGACGGATCTACTAGCGGCCGCGCGCCGCCGTCGCGCGCTCTTCGGATCCTCGCGCAGCGGACGGTAGATCTCGACGCGATCGCCATCGCGCAGCGGCGCATCGGCGCGCACGATCCTGCCGAACACGCCCACCGCGGCGGTGAAGTCCACGCCGGCGAACGCCGGATCGAGCATCGCCCGCGCGAGCACGTCGCCGACGGTCGCGGGCGGATCGAGCGCATAGGACCTGCAGATCGCGTCGCGCGTCCGCGCGACCACGACCTCGATCAGCATCGGTCCGCGAGCGGCGAGCTCGCCGAGTACACCGCGCGGGCGCGATTGACGAACGCCTCGACGATCGTCGCGCAGAGCGCCTCGAACACCGGGTTCAACGCCGCCGCGGTGAGCAGACTCCGGAACTCGAACTCGACCCGGAAGCTCACGCGCGATCCGCCTGCGGCGAGCGGGTCGAAGCGCCAATGCCCGGTGAGGCGGCGGAATGGGCCGCGGACGAGCCGCATCACGATCTCTTCGCCGGGCTTCGACGCGTTGCGGGTCGTGAACTCCGTCCGCAGCACGCCCCAGGCGATGCTGATCGAGGCCAGCACCTCGCCGGGCGCGGCCGGCTCGACGTGCGCCGCCGTGCACCACGGGAGGAATTGTGGATACCGATCGACGTCGCTGACCAGGTCGTACATCTGCCGCGCCGTGTACGGCACGGTCGAACTGCGTTCGACAACCTTCAATCGTTCCTCCGAGGCGCACGGGCGTCGCAGCCCACCATTCTCCGGCAAAAGCCCGGGCGCGACAACGCAGCAACCGGTAGACTGGCAAGCACATGAAAACCGAGGAGAAAGTCCCGCCGATCGCGGTGAACCGCAAGGCCCGCTTCGACTATTTCATCGAAGAGCGCTACGAAGCGGGCATCGCGTTGCAGGGCTGGGAGGTCAAGAGCCTGCGCGCCGGCAAGGCGCAGATCGCCGAGGCCTACGTGTACCTCAAGGACGGCGAAGCCTTTCTGTTCGGCGCGCACCTGTCGCCGCTCACCTCGGCATCGACCCACGTGATCCCGGATCCGACGCGGACGCGCAAGCTCCTGCTGAGCCGCCGGGAACTCGATCACCTGGTCGGCGCGGTGGAGCGTCGCGGTTACACGCTGGTACCCCTCGAACTCTTTTGGAAGAACGGTCGCGCGAAGCTCGCGATCGGGCTCGCGAAGGGCAAGAAGCAGCACGACAAGCGGGCGACCGAAAAGGATCGCGACTGGCAACGCGACAAGGGCCGGATCCTGAAGGCGATGCGCCGGTAGACCGCTTGCCCCGTGCCGCGGCCCGCCCGCGGCGCACCATTGAATTGCCCGCGCAGCGATCGCATATTCGCGTTCGCGGGGGCCAGCGGTTAGACTGGTGCCTCGATTCGGGGCCGACCGGTTTCGACAGGGGTGCTGAAACTCCAGGTGCGTACCGAGGTGCAGGTTACCTCGTTAAACTGACTTGCAAACTCATAGTTGCCAACGAAGACAACT
>JAKBCG010000231.1 GCA_021808035.1 Pseudomonadota bacterium | reverse complement strand
GAAGGGGCTCGCGACCGCGGTCGGCGACGAAGGCGGGTTCGCGCCGAACCTGCCGTCGAACGAGGCGGCGATCACCACGATCCTCGAGGCGATCGAGGCCGCGGGCTACCGCGCGGGGCGCGACCTGTGGCTCGGCCTCGACGTCGCGAGCAGCGAGTTCCGGCGCGAGGGCCGCTACGAGCTTGCCTCCGAGGGCCGGCGGTTCAGCTCCGAGGAGTTCGCCGACTACCTCGCGGGCTTCGTCGCGAAGTACCCGATCGTCACGGTCGAGGACGGGATGAGCGAGGACGACTGGGCCGGCTGGCGGGTGCTCACCGCGAAGCTCGGCGCGACGACCCAGCTCGTCGGCGACGATCTGTTCGTGACGAACACCAAGATCATCCGCGAGGGCATCGATCGCGGCGTCGCGAACGCGGTGCTGATCAAGCCGAACCAGATCGGCACGCTGACCGAGACGCTCGCGGCGATCGAGCTCACGACGAGCGCCCGCTATGCGGCGGTGGTCTCGCACCGCTCGGGCGAGACCGAGGACACGACGATCGCGGACCTTGCGGTTGCGACCACGGCGACGCAGATCAAGACCGGATCGATGTCGCGCTCCGATCGGGTCGCGAAGTACAACCGACTGCTGCGGATCGAAGCGGAGCTCGGGTCGAAAGCTGTTTATGCGGGGTTAGGCGCATTATCGGTGGCGGTTGTTTAACTAGTTATGCTAACCTCATGTCCCTATGAGGGTTTTTGCCGCCATTCTCGGCCTGACCTTGGTGCTGTTGCAGTACCGTCTGTGGTTCTCGGATCAGGGTGTACGTGAAGTCGTGCGTCTACGTTCCGAGATTGCCACGCAAATGACTGCGAACGACGCGCAGCAACGGCGCAACGATCAGCTCGCCGCCGAAGTGCGCGATCTCAAGGTTGGCACCGGAGCACTCGAGGAGCGCGCGCGCAGCGAGCTCGGGATGATCGGGGCGAACGAGACGTTCTACGAGCTCGTGCCCGCGAGCACGCCCGGCGGCCGCTCGACCGGCCCGTTGACCGCGCGCAACGAATGACCCGCGCCGGGCGCCCGCCACGGGTGTTCGCGATCGTGCCCGCCGCGGGGCGCGGCGAGCGCTTCGCGCCGGGCGCGAGCACGCCGAAGCAATACGCCCCGCTCGCCGGCCGCACCCTGATCGAATGGTCGATCGCGCCGCTGCTCGCGAGCCCGCGGGTGAGCGCGACGGTCGTCGTCGTCGCGGCGGACGACCGGCACTGGGCGTCGATCGAGGCGCGGATCGTTGCCGCGGCCGACGGCCGCGGCCCCGCCGATCGCGAGCGGCTGCGGCGCGCGGTCGGCGGACCGACCCGCCAAGCCTCGGTCGCGAACGGGCTGGCGAGCCTCGAGGGCGTCGCGGCGGACACGGACTGGGTGTTGGTGCACGACGCGGCGCGGCCGTGTCTGAGCGCGGCCGAGGTCGATGCGCTGCTCGACGCGGTCGAGCGCGGCGCCGCCGGCGCGGTGCTCGCGACGGCGCTCGTCGACACGGTGAAGCGACAGTTCCCGGGTGGCGCGGTCGAGACCGTCGATCGCACGGGGCTCTGGCGTGCGCTCACCCCGCAGGTGTTCCCTTACGGGGCGCTGCGCGAGGCGCTCGCGCAGGCCGCGGCCGCCGGCGTCGTGGTCACCGACGAGGCGCAGGCGATGGAGCGCGCCGGCCTCGCGCCGGTGCTGGTGCCGGGCTCGACGTTCAACATCAAGGTCACGCGCGCCGAGGACCTCGACACTGCCGCGCGGATCCTCGTTCAGACGGAGGCGAAGCACATGCGCATCGGTCAGGGCCTCGACGTGCACCGGTTCGGCGACGGCGATCACGTGACGCTCGGCGGCGTGCGGATCGAGTACGAGCGCGGGGTCGTCGCGCACTCCGACGGCGACGTGGTGATCCACGCGCTGTGCGACGCGATCCTCGGGGCGCTCGCGGCCGGCGACATCGGCCAGCATTTCCCGGACACCGATCCGCGCTACCGCGGCGCCGACAGCCGCGCGTTCCTGCGCGCGGTCGCCGCGCGGATGCGCGCGGCCGGCTTCGGACTCGTGAACGCCGACGTGACCGTGCTCGCCGAGGCGCCGCGGATCGCGAAGCACCGCGCGACGATGGCCGAGCGGCTCGCGGCGGACCTCGGCGTCGCGCCGGAGGCGATCAACGTGAAGGCGACGACGACCGAACGGCTCGGGTTCATCGGCCGCGGCGAGGGGCTCGCCGCGCTCGCGAACGTGCTGCTCGATCGGGCGGACCGCGCCGGCGCTCAGGCCCGCAGCAGCACGTAGAGCGCGCCGCCGCCGCCGTCGGCGGGCCGCGCGGAGGAGAACGCGAGCACCTCCGGGCGCTCGCGCAACCAGGCGTCGACCGCGGCCTTCAGCACCGCGCCGCGCGCGCCCGAGCGCAGTCCCTTGCCATGGATCACCCGCACCCGGCGCAGTCCGCGCGCGCGGCTGTCCGCGAGGAAATCGCACAGCAGCCGGTACGCGTGCACCCGGGTGAGGCCGTGCAGGTCGATCTCGTCCTCGATCGCGCCGGTCGTGCGCCGCAGCCGCCGCATCTCGCCGTCGCGCACCCCGGCGTGGCGGAACGCGAGGCGCTCCGGCGGGTCCGCGATGTCAGCCGTCGGCGGCGGGAGCCGCTCGGCCGCGGCCGGCGGGTCGGGATCGCGGCGGCGGCGCGCGCGCGGCGGCTTCGGCCGGTCGCCCACGAGGCGGGCGTCGACCGCCGCGTCGAGCGGGCGCACGTCGCGCATCGCCGCGCGGAACAGCGCGGCGTCGTCGTGCTCGTCGTGGGCCATCGGCGCCTCCGTTCGGCTATCGGCCGCAGGGAGCTTACAGTATAGTGCGACCGCGCGGATCGCCACCCGCAGGCGCCGCGTGAATCATCGGTGAAAATACTGCTATCGAACGACGATGGTTATCGCGCCGACGGCCTCGCGGCGCTGCGCGCCGCGATCGCGCCGCTGGGATCGGTCACCGTCGTCGCACCCGACCGCAACCGCAGCGGCGCGAGCAACTCCCTCACGCTCGACGTGCCGTTGCGCGTCTGGCGGCATGATGCGGACGTCTATTACGTCAACGGGACCCCGACGGACTGCGTACACCTCGCGATCTCCGGACTGTTCCCGTTCGAGCACGACATCGTGGTCTCCGGCGTGAACGAGGGGGCGAACCTCGGCGACGACGTGCTCTATTCCGGCACGGTCGCCGCGGCGATGGAGGGGCGCTTCCTCGGCCTCTCCGCGATCGCGGTGTCGCTGTGCGTCGAGGCCGGCAGCCCGCGCAACTACCGTGCCGCGGCCGCGATCGCCGCGCAGCTGGTCGACCGGCTGGTGAAGCGGCCGCTGTCCTCCTCGGTGATCCTGAACGTGAACGTGCCCGACCGGCCGGACGGGGAGATTCTCGGCCTGCGCGTCACGCGCCTCGGCAACCGCCATCGCAGCGAGCCGATCGTGCGGGCGCGCGATCCGCGCGGCCGCGAGGTCTACTGGGTCGGCGGCGCGGGCGCGGGCCAGGACGCGGGTCCCGGCACCGACTTCGACGCGGTCGCTCGAGGGTATGCGTCGGTCACGCCGCTGCAGATCGACCTCACGCGCCACGCCGCGCTCGCCGACACCGCCGACTGGTTGAGCGCCGGGTAGACCGATGCCGGAGCAGCGCCTTACCGGGATCGGCATGACCTCGGCGCGCACGCGCGAACGGCTCGTGCAGCGGCTCGAGGACCAGGGGATCCGCGACCGCCGCGTGCTCGAGCGGATGTCCGCGGTGCCGCGGCACCTGTTCGTCGACGAAGCGCTCGCGAGCCGCGCGTACGAGGACACCGCGCTGCCGATCGGTTTCGGCCAGACGATCTCGCAGCCGTACATCGTTGCGCGGATGACCGAGGCGCTGCTCGCGGGCGGCGCCTTGCAGCGTGTGCTCGAGATCGGCACCGGCTGCGGCTACCAGACCGCGATCCTCGCGGCGTTCACCGCCGAGCTCTACACGATCGAGCGGATCGAGCCGCTGCTCGGCCGCGCGCGCCGCAGCTTGCGCGAACTCAAGATCCGCAACGTGCGCCTGCGGCTCGAAGATGGCAGTGCCGGCTGGCCGGCTCGCGCGCCGTTCGACGCGATCCTGCTGACCGCGGCACCGCGCGTGGTCCCGGCCGCGCTGTTCGACCAGCTCGCGGTCGGTGGGCGGCTGGTCGCGCCGGTCGGTCCCGAGGGACGGCAGACGCTGGTGCGCCACACGCGCACCGACCAGCGGATCGAGCGCGAATCGCTCGGCGCGGTGAGCTTCGTGCCCTTGCTGTCGGGGCTGCAGCGTTAACGTCCGCGCGTGCGTCGCTCCCTCGTCGCCGCGCTCGCGACCCTGGCGCTCCTCGCCGGGTGCGCGAGCGCGCCGGTGCGTCCGCCACGCTTCTACGTCGTGCGGCCGCACGACACGCTCTACAGCATCGCGTGGCGCAACCGCCTGAACTATCGGGACCTCGCGGCCTGGAACCACATCGGTCCCGACTTCCGGATCCGCGTCGGCGAGCGCCTGCGGCTGCGACCGACGGCGGGCCTCGCGG
>JAKBCG010000230.1 GCA_021808035.1 Pseudomonadota bacterium | reverse complement strand
GTCGGCCGGCCGATCCGCTCGAACAGCTCGTTCGCGACCGCCTTGAGCCCCGGATGCTCGGCGTCGCCGTGGTCGAACACGTTCCAGTGGTGCGCGGTGTTGTGGATGCTCGGGCTCAGCAGGATCACGTCGACGTCGGCGCCGGCGTCCGCGACCAGCCGGCGCACCGCGGCCGAGTCGAGGTTCGTCTTCAGCTCGAATTTCGGCGACAGGAACCCGTAGAACGCCGCCTCCTCGAGCCGCTCCTGCAGCAGGAATCGACGGATCGGCCAGTACTCGTACCAGTCCGGACGCTCGTTCGAGCGGTTGTCGAGCACGAGGAAGCCGGGATCGAGCGCCTGCGGCGAGGTGTAGTAATTCAGGATCTGGTGGACGAACGCCTGCGGCATCCGCAAAGCATACCAAATCGCCCTAGCCGGCCCCGTGCCGCGCGGCCGCGGGACGGGCGGCCAGTTCCTCGAGCAACGCGAGGTAGCGGCGCCGATACGCGCTCATCGCGTAGTGCCGCTCGACGTGCTCGCGCCCCGCGGCGCCGAACCGCGCGCGCAGTTCGGGCGAATCGACCAGCCTCTGCAGACCCCGTTCCCAGGCCGCCACGTCCGCCGCATGGAAGCCGGTCACCCCGTCGATCACCGCCTCGGTGTTCGCGCCCACCGGAGAGGCGACGCACGGCAGCGCAGCCGCCATGTACTGCAGCAGCTTGAACGCGCATTTGCCGCGCGCCCATTCGTCCGCGCTGAGCGGCATGATCCCGACGTGCGCGCTCGCGAGGCTCGCCGCCTCCTGCGCCGCGGACCACGCGACGCGCTCGATCGGCACCTCGGGCCAGTCGGGGAACCTCGAGCAGATCACCCGCAGGCGCAGGCCGGGGTTGCGCGCCGCGAGCCGCGCGAGCGCCGGCCGGATCATCTCGAGATAGACCAGGTTCTCCGGACTGCCGATCCACGCGACGATCACGCGATCGCCGGCGGCCGCGGCGGCGCGCGGATACGACGCGACGTCGATCGACGTCGGCAGCACCTCGACCCGGCCGGCGGCCGGCCGCGCCGCCGATGCGAGCACCGCGTTGCCGGCGGCGACCACGTCGGCGAGACGGCAGGTCGCGACGAACTTCGCGCGCCGCCAGCGCGACTCGTCGGCCGGCGCGCCGAGCGAGCGCGGCTTGCGCACGTAGATCGCGTCGTCGAAGTCGAACACGCGGCGCCGGCTGAACGCGGCGAAGAGACGCGCCTCGATCGCGGCGAGCTTGATCTGGTGCAGCACGGTCACGTCCGCCCAGCGCAGCCACTCACGGCGCTCCCAGGTGCGGATGCCGTAGCGGCCGCCCGGGAACCGCTCGACGCGCGCATCCCAGCCGCGTTCCGCGAGCGCGGGCAACAAACTCGCGATCCGGTGGCGGAACGAGGGTTGATCGGGGTCGTAGCCGAGCAGCAGCACCCGTGGCATGGACCGTCAGCTCCGCCCGCTGGAGTGCCGGCGTGCGAGCAGCCGTTCGAGCGCCTCGAGCGCGATCGCGCGTCCGTCCGCGAATCCGCTCGCGGCCGCGCGCCGCGCGAGCGCGGTACGGGCCGCGTCGTCGGCGAGCAGGCACCGCGCGGCCTGCGCGATCGCCCGCGGATCGAGCGGCGCGGTCGCGGCGATGCCGGAGGCCACCGCGCGGTCGATCCGGGCGCGCTGATCGCGGGCGATCGGCACCGCGAGGCAAGGCGCCGCGCAGCCGATCGCCTGGACCATCGTCGATCCGCCGTTCGCGACGACCAGCCGGGCGCTACGCATCAGCTCGATGAGATCCGCTTGCGGCATCGCCCGGCGTCGCCGCAGCGCCGCCGGATCGGCATCGTTCGAAGACACCGACGGACCGACGAGCACGGTCGCGACGCCGCCGCCCGCGAGATCGACCGCGACCTCGGCGAAGCGCCGGGGCGCGTCCTCCGCGCCCGGGTGACCGGTGCCACCGCCCGGGACGACCAGCACCGGCGGGGCGCCGAGGGCGAGATCGGCGAGCCCGCGCGCACGCCGCGCGGGGTCCGCGGGCGGCAGGATCACGTCGAGATGGCGCGGCTCGGGCCGACGCAGCCAGCGCCGCTTCAGCGTCTCGAGCAGTCCGGGCGGCGCGTCCAGCACTCGCGGATAGGCGATCCAGTGCTCGTCGATCAGGCGCAGCCAACGCAGCCGCCCGGCGCGCCGCCGCTGGCGCCGGCGCGCGCTCACGAACACGACCGCCGCGCCGGCCGAGCGGGCGGCCCGCAGCTGCGCGGTGCGACCGGCGTTGTCGAAGATCACGACGTCGGGCGCGAACGCCGCGATCGCCGCGTTCACCTGCGCGGTGCAGCGCGTCGGCGACGCCGGCAGCAGCGTCGCGTCGAACCGCGGATCCGCGGCATAAGGGGCCTCGCGGCTCAGCAGGAACCGGATCGCGGCCCGCGGCCAGCGGGCCCGCACCGCGTGCGCGATCGCGGCGGACCGCGCGTACTCCCCCATCCCGAAGGGTCCCGAGACGGGCACGAACAGCAGCCGCGGCGACTCGCTCGGCATCCGGTCACGCGAACGCGCTGAACCAGCGATCGAGCACCAGCAGATACCACGCGCGACGGAACTCCGTCGGGACGGACCGGGTCAGCACGCCGCGCTCGATCAGGCGATCGACCGCCTGCTTCAGCAGCTCCCGGTGCTCGCGGATCCAGCCACGCACCGGCAGTCCGAATCCGGACTTCGGCCGGTCGAGATGGCCGGGCGGCAGCCGCGGCGCCATCAACTCGCGTACCAGGCACTTGCCGCGACGGTGCGGGATGTCGACCAACAGGGTCGGATCGACGCCGAGCATGAACTCGACGAGACGGTGGTCGAGCAATGGCGGACGCACCTCGAGGGAGTGCGCCATGCTGGTCCGGTCGACCTTGGTCAGCAGCCCCTCGGCAAGGTCCGTGTGCAGGTCGAGCCAGCGCAGCCGCGCGAGCGGCGCAAGATCGGGCCGCCAGAACCGGCGATAGAACCAGTGGTAGTCGTAATCCGGTTCGCGCCATTCCGGCGCGAGCAGGGTCTCGATCTGCGCCGGCGTTGCGCCGCCGAGCGCGGCCGCGAACGCCGGCAGGCCGGTGGTCGCACGCCGTTGCATCGACTGGCCCCATCGCGACAACGGCGGCAGCGCGCGCGCGAGCGCCCGGTTCAGCGGGTTCGAACGCTCGCCGACCCGCGCCCAGTAGCGCGGATAGCCACAGAAGATCTCGTCGCCGCCCTCGCCGCTCAGCGCGACCGTGACCTGCCGGCGCGCGAACTGCGCGACCAGGTAGTTCGACCAGGCGGCGCTGTCGCCGAACGGCTCGTCGAAGAGCGCCGGCATCGCATCCAGCGCGGCCGCGAAATCCGCCGCGTGCGCGGTCGTCTCCGTGTGCTGCGTGCCGAGGTGCTGCGCGACGCGCCGCGCCGCGTCGGCCTCGGAGCGGTCGCGGCGCTCGAACGCGAGCGTGAACGTGTGCGGATGATCGAGGTAATACGCGGTCAGCGCGGAATCGACGCCGCCGCTCAGGAAGACGCCGACCGGAACGTCGGACAAGGTGTGCGCGGGCACCACCTCGCGCAGCAGCGCGTCGAGCGATTCGCGCGCCTCCTGCGCCGCGTGCCGAACCGGTTCCGCCCGCGGCGACCACCAGCGCTCGATCCGGACCCGCCCCGCCTCCCATTCGAGCCAATGACCCGCCGGGAGCTTGGCAATTCCGCTGAAGATCGACTTCGGCGCGGGGACGTAGCCGTGCAGCAGGAAGTCACGAACCGCGCTGCGATCGATCGGCGGCGTGCCGAGCACGAGCAGCGCCTTCAGCTCCGAGGCGAAGGCGATGCCGTCCGGCAGCAGCCGGTAGTACAGCGGTTTGATCCCGAGCCGATCGCGCGCGAGCAGCATCCGCCGCCGGCGGCGGTCCCACAGCCCGAACGCGAACATCCCGACGAGATGCTCGAGCGCCGCTTCGCGATCGCGCGCGAGCAGGCGCAGCAGCACTTCCGTGTCGCCGGTCGAGCGCCACGGACCGGGCAGCCGCGCGCGCAACGCCTGATGGTTGTACAGCTCGCCGTTGTAGGTGAGCACGTGATCGGCTTCGATCATCGGCTGCCGGCCGGAATCGGACAGATCGAGGATCGCGAGACGGCGGTGCGCGAGCGCGATCCCGGGCTCGTGGAACAGTCCGTCGCCGTCGGGACCGCGATGGCGCAAGCGTTGCGCCATCTCGACGGCCGTCTCGGGGGTCGCGGCGGCGCCGAGTATTCCAACGATTCCGCACATGCCGCGCAGTCTAACGCGACCGCCCGCCGGGCTGTCGCTCTTTGGCGAATGCGCGGCCCCTGGCGCCTCGGCGGCGGTTCGTTTAGGGTGCGCACAGGAGCCTCGACACCATGGCCACATCCGCGGACCAACGCTTGCTCGAGCTGCTGGAGAAATGGCTCGGCAGCCTCGATCGCCACCTCGAATACGCCTCGCTCGACGACGCGGCCTACCGGAAGGTCCAGGACTGGGTCGAGCATCAGCGGCCGACCCGCTGGATCATCGATCTCGCGAGGCAGCGCACGCTCGCATTGAAGGCGGTGCTGGAGGAGCGC
>JAKBCG010000229.1 GCA_021808035.1 Pseudomonadota bacterium | reverse complement strand
GATCAGCATCGTCGAGAGCATGAAGAACAGGTCCGCCGACGTCGGCATTCCGTCGACGAACATGTGGTGGCCCCAGACGATGAACGACAGGAACGCGATCGACGCGGTCGCGTAGATCATCGAGGTCGCGCCGAACAGCGGCTTGCGGGAGAACGTCGGGATGATCTCGGAGATTATCCCGAACGCCGGCAGGATCATGATGTACACCTCGGGGTGCCCGAAGAACCAGAAGATGTGCTCGTACATCAACGGATCGCCGCCGCCCGCCGCGTTGAAGAAGCTGGTGTGGAAGAAGTGATCGGTCAGGAGCATCGTGACCGCCCCGGCGAGCACCGGCATCACCGCGATCAACAGATACGCGGTGATCAGCCAGGTCCAGCAGAACAGCGGCATCTTGAGCAGCGTCATCCCGGGCGCCCGCATGTTCAGGATCGTCACGATCACGTTGATCGCGCCGAGGATCGAGGAGATCCCCATCAGGTGGATCGCGAAGATCAGCATCGGGAAGCTGTCGCCGAACTGCAGCGAGAGCGGCGGATACATCGTCCAGCCCCCGGCCGGGGCGCCGCCCGGCACCAGCAGCGTGGACAGCAGCAGCGTGAACGCGAACGGCAGCAGCCAGAAGCTGAAGTTGTTGAGCCGCGGCAGGGCCATGTCCGGAGCGCCGATCTGCAGCGGGATCATCCAGTTCGCGAGGCCGACGAACGACGGCATCACCGCGCCGAAGATCATCACCAGCGCGTGCATCGTCATCATCTGGTTGTAGAACGCCGGATCGACGAGCTGCAGTCCGGGCTCGAACAGTTCGGCGCGGATCACCATCGCCATCGCGCCGCCGACGAAGAACATGATCAGGCTGAACGTCAGGTACATCGTGCCGATGTCCTTGTGGTTCGTCGCGAACAGCCAGCGCTTGATGCCGGTGTCCGGGCCGTCGTGGGCGTCGTGGGTGTCGTGGGCGATTTCGATTGCGTGGGCCATGGTGCGGGGACTCTCCGAAAGAAGGGGGCTCTAGCCGTTCAATCCAGGATCTGGGCCGTGAGCGGACGCCGACCGGGCGGCGGGGCCGGCGGAACGAGGCGGGCCCGGGCGACCGGGGCGTCGTTCGGTGCCGTCACCGCCGGTGCCGGGGCCGCCGAGGCCTGCTTCAGTGCGGCCTTCTGCGCCGCGACCCACTTTGCGAAGTCGGCCGGCGTCTTCACGTCGACGACGATCGGCATGAAACCGTGGCCGCGACCACAGAGCGCGGCGCACTGGCCGCGGTACACGCCTTCGTGGCCCGGCAGGACCTTGACCCACAGCTCGTTGATGAACCCGGGGATCGCCGAGCGCTTCACACCGAACGCGGGTACCCACCACGCGTGGATCACGTCGGCGGAGGTGAGCAGCAGGCGCACCTTGACCCCGCTCGGGATCACCAGCGGGTGGTCGACCGAGAGCAGATAGTGGGGGACGGTTCGCGGATCGATGCCCGAGTGAAGCTGGCTCGCGAAGTTCGAGCTCTGCGACAGCGTGGAGAAGAAGCGGATGCCCGCCGCGTCGCCGAGGTAGGTGTAGTGCCATTTCCATTGATAGCCGGTCACCCGGATCGTGAGCCCGGCATGGCTGGTGTCGTCGATCTTGATCATCGTCCGTGCCGCCGGGATGGCGAGCGAGACCAGGATCAGCACCGGAATGATCGTCCAGATCACCTCCGCGGCGGTGCTGTGCGTCATCGTCGTGTCGGGAATCGCGCCCTTCGAGTGGCGGAACCGGACCAGCGCGATGATCATCACGCCGAACACCGCGACCGCGATCGCGACGCAAACCCAGAGCACCTCCATGTGGATGCGGTAGATGTCATGGCTCAGCACCGTGACGCCGACCGGCATGTTCATCGCGGGAAAGGCCTGCGCGCCGGTCGACCCGGCCAGCAGCGAGGCGGCGAGCAGGCCGAGGGTCCGGCGCAGGACCGCCCCCCGCGTACGGGCTGGGCGACAGTGGTTCACGGTCAACCGGTTCAGATTCATCTCGACGGATCCCCCACGGTACTATTCACTTCCAGCGGCGGCGACTCATTCATCCCACCGACCACGGTCCGCAATCGCGCGGCGAGCCGCCGCCTGTCCTCCTCCGTGAGGAAACCGCCGACCTCGACCGCGCGGCCGCGACTCTCGATCGTCAGCCGGCTGCGGCTCTGCGCGGATCGCGCGCCGACGAGCCGGACCTTCGCCCAGTGACGCGCGAAAACCGCCTGCGTCTCGCCGCGCCGCGTGCGGGTGACCAGACTCACCTGCGACTCCGTGACCCGGACGGTCTGCGATTCGAAACGCCGACCCATCGATACCCGCAACGCCATATCGAGCGCAAGCATCTCGAGCGCCCAGTAGACGAGCACCGGCCAGAAGCCCCGCCACGCCCATACCAGCGACAGCGGCAGCGAGAGCAGGCCGATCGACGCCATGAATCGCCTCGCACCCGCCGGGCTCAGCGAGCAGTTCGGCGCTATATCGATGCGCAGTTCCATCCCGCTCCGTGCCTTGCGCTGTCCGCCGGCGAGTTATCTTAGAAGCAAATGCAAATCAAGGGCAACTAAACGCGCGCGAGCGGCGACGGCGACCGAGCGCCGGCGGCAGCACCAACCGGCGGGAAAGCCGCGCGACGATCGCAGGCCAATCGGCGATCGGCGCATGCGGCAAGAGTCCCACGCAGGGTGCCGGCAGGCGCGCGCGCAAGGTCGCCAGGTTCTCGCGGCGTCGTTCGAATCGCGAATCGATCGCATTGCCGACCCAGCCCGCGATCCGCAGGCCGCGCCGTTCGATCGACTCGGCGGTGAGCAGCGCGTGGTTCAGGCACCCGAGCCGCAGCCCGACCACGATCACGACGTCGAGTCCCCAGGCGACCGCGAGGTCGGCGAAGCCGCGGGTGGCGTCGAGCGGCGCGAGCCATCCGCCGGCGCCCTCGACGACCACGACGTCGCTGCGCGCGCTGAGCCGGCGGTAGGCCCCTTCCAGCCGTGCGAAGTCGATCGGCGTACCGGATTCCGCAGCGGCGATATGCGGGGCGATCGGCGGCTCGAACGCGAACGGGTTGATCTCGGCGTAGGTGGCGCGCACCGTGATCGCCCGCTGCAATTCCAGCGCGTCGTCGTTGCGCAGTCCCCGCGGGCCGGGCGCGCTCCCCGACGCGACCGGCTTCATCGCGGCGACGCGCAGGCCGCGTGCGCCGTACGCGCGGCACAATCCGGCGGCGACCCGGGTCTTGCCGACCCCCGTATCGGTTCCGGTCACGAACAATCCGAGCGTGCTCATCGCCGCCTCCGCCCGCGCAGGGTGTCGCGCAGGGTCTCGAATGGGATCACCGTCGGGCCGTCCCGCGCCGGGGCCGGGCGCGGCGTGACCGCCGCCCACGCGTGCGCGAACACGATCTCGCAACTCGCGGGAAGGCAGCCGTCGCGGCGCTCGCGTTCGTACGCATCGCGCATCGCGCGCGCCTTGCGCCGGCCGGTGAGACCGCGCGCGCGCGCGGCCAGCACGTTGCGGCTCCCGGTCGCGCGGAGGTCCGCGACGAGGTCCGCAAATTCCGCGTACTGCAGGGTGCGACGCTCGACGTCGAGGACCGGCTGCACGAATCCGGCGCGAACGAGCGCATCGCCGAGATCGTGCATGTCGACGAACGGGAGCACGTGTGCGCCGGCGTCCACCTGCGCCCACGCGGCGCGCAGCTCGCGCAGCGTGTCGGGCCCGAGGGTCGTCAGGCTCAACAGGCCGCGCGGCGCGAGCACCCGCCGCGCCTCGGCGAGCGCGCGGTCGGGATCGCACCAGGGCAGCGCGAGGTTGCTGAACAGCAGATCGACGCTCGCGTCCGCGAACGGCAGCCGCTCGAGGTCGCCGCAGACCCGGTCGAACGGCGCGGTGCGACGCCACCAGGCGCGTCGCCTGGACGCGCCCAGCATCGCGAACGCGACGTCCAGCGCGACCACCCGGGCGCGCGGGTAGCGGCGCACGAGGGCTCGGCTCGCCTGGCCGGTCCCGGCGCCGGCATCGACGACCAGCCGCGGCTCGATCGTGACGTAATCCAACCGGCGGAGCAGCTCTTCGCGCGCCTCCGTCTGCACGATCGCCGCCGCGTCGTAGGTGCTCGCGGCGCGCGAAAAAAAACGGCGCACCGCGACGCGGTCGCAACGATCCGCGGCCTCGGTGCCCGTCTCCATCGGCGGCGCGCGTCAGCCGGTCGCGGCGACCCGCGACTCCTCGGGTCCGGGCTCGGCCACGAGGTTCAAGCGGTCGAACAGCTGCGCATCGTGTTCGCAGTCCGGATTGCCCGTCGTCAGCAGCTTCTCGCCGTAGAAGATCGAGTTCGCCCCTGCGAGGAAACACAGCGCCTGCAGCTCGTCGCTCATCTCGGCGCGTCCGGCGGACAAGCGCACGTGCGAGCGCGGCATCAGGATCCGCGCGACCGCGATCGTGCGCACGAAATCGAACGAATCGATCGGTGCCGAGTCGGCGAGCGGCGTTCCCGCGACGCGGACCAGGCGGTTGATCGGCACGCTCTGCGGGTGCGCCGGCAGCGTCGCGAGCGTGTGCAGCATCGCGACCCGATCCTCCGGCTCC
>JAKBCG010000228.1 GCA_021808035.1 Pseudomonadota bacterium | reverse complement strand
GGTTGGGCGACCGCGGGTTGCGCCGCGAGCACCGCCTCGTCGGCCGCGATCTGGGTCGCCTCGTCGAGGATGATCTGCGCCGATTCGTCCTTCTTGATCTGCGCGACCGCGGTGTAGGGCTTCTTGCCGTGCGCGACGCGCCAGGCGTTCTCGCGCGCGAGTTCGGCCTGGTCCTCGCTCTTCTGTTCGGCCTGCCGGATCTTCAGCGACAGCGACAAGCTCTTCTGCGCACGCATCTCGTCGAACGCGGCGATGTCGGCCTCGAGGTAGCGGAAGTCCGGGCTGTTCGCGGTGCGCGCGTCGTGGAGCTTGCGCAGCGTCGCGATCCACGGCTGCAAGTTGCCTTCGGGCTCGAAGTCGGGCGCCGGCTGGATCTGATCCCACGGCAACGCCCGATCGTGCGTGTTTTCGCCGACGTCGTGGACGTCGATCAGCGACGGCAGCGCGATGTCGGGCGTGACGCCGCGGTCCTGGGTGCTGCCGCCGGTCACCCGGTAGAACTTGCCGATCGTGACGTTCAGCTGGCCGAGGTCCGGCTTGCGCCCGAAGATCGAGTAGCTGAGCGGATGCGCATTCTGGACCGTGCCCTTGCCGTAGGTCTGCTGGCCGACGATCACCGCGCGGCCGTAGTCCTGCAGCGCGCCGGCGAAGATCTCGGAGGCGGACGCGCTCAGCCGGTCGACCAGCACCATCATCGGGCCGCGGTAGAAGATCGCGGGATCCGGATCGTCGTCGACCTCGACGTGACCGGTCGTGTCGCGCAACTGGACGACCGGGCCGCGGCGGATGAACAAGCCGACCATCGACTCGGCCTCCGGCAGGTAGCCGCCGCCGTTGCCGCGCAAGTCCATCACCAGGACCTGCATCCCTTCCTTGCGCAGGCGCTCGATCAGGCGCTTCACGTCCCGCGTCGTGCTCCGGTAGTCCTTCACGCCGGCGCGGTTCGCGTCGTAATCCTGATAGAAGCTCGGGACATGGATGATCCCGACCTTGATCGGGTGCCCGTCGCGCTCGACGGTGCGCATCTTCGCGTGCGCCGCCTGCGCCGTCAGCGAGATCCGATTGCGGACCAGGGTGATGATCTTCTGCTGCGAGCCGGGCGCGGCGCCGGCCGGCAGGATCTGCAGCCGCACCTTCGTGCCGCCGGGCCCGCGGATCTTCTGGACGACGTCGCCGAGCCGCCAGCCGATCACGTCGACCAGCTTGCCGTGCGCGCCTTTGCCGACCGCGGTGATGCGGTCGTTCGGTGCGAGCGTGCCGCTGATCGCCGCGGGCCCGCCGGGAATCACGTTGACGACCGTCACGTAGTCGTCCTTCATCTGCAACGAGGCGCCGATCCCCTCGTAGCTGAGGCTCATCTGGATGTTGTATTCCTGGGAATCGCGCGGCGAGAAATAATTCGAGTGCGGGTCGAGCGACAGCGTGTACGCGTTCATGAACGCCTCGAACACGTCCTGCGGCTCGCTCTGGCCGATCCGGTGAATCACGTTCTGGTAGCGGTTGCGCAGCGTCGCAACGATGCCGGGCCAGGTCTTGCCCGCGAGCAGCAGCGACAGCTCGTCGTTCTTCACGCGCTTGCGCCACAACTCGTCCATTTCCTCGTGATCGACCGGCCAAGGCCGGTTCGTCCGGTCGAACCGGTACCGCTCGTCGTTCCGGAAGCTCGGCTCGGTCGAGAGCAGGCTGATCGCGTACGCCATGCGCTCGCGCACGCGATTCTGGTAGCGGCGGAAGATCGCGAACGGGGCTTGCATCTCGCCGTCCCGGATCGCGTTGTCCAGCGCATAACGGTACTGCCCGAAGCCGGCGATGTCGCTGGCGTAGAAGTAGCTGTGCTCCCCGTCCAGCGCGTTCAGGTATCGATCGAGAATCATGCTCGACAGCTGGTCGTCGAGCGGCTCGCGCCGATAGTGCTCCCGCGCGATGATGTCGGCGACGCGCTGCGCGGTGTATCCCTCGCGGGCCGTGGGCTCGAGGCGCACCGGCAGCGACGGCGCGGCCTCGGCCGGTGTCGTCGGCTTCGGGGCGGTCGTCGCCGACGACGAGGTCATCGCCGCGCCGAGGAGGGCGGCGAGCGCAACCGCGCCCAGGGCGACGGCCAGTCCGGACTTCCAGCGCGAGCGCGCCGCGGCGGGGCCTTGGGTGATCACCGTGTCGGTTCTCCTGTGAACGGATCCCCATTTAAGGGTAAGCTTGGATTTTGATCGGCCGTTTGGCTTTCGACCGGACATCCGGCAATTGTATATGAGATCCGCAGCATGCGTCCGCTCACGGTGTTCTTCGGCATACTCCCCGGCACCTGCGCATCGGCGGCTTTCACGCTCGCGGGACCCGCGTTGATCCGCCTCTTGGCCGGGCGTTCCGGTTCGAGGCTCGCCGGCGTGCCGTCGTTCTCGATCCACCGCTAGCACGACCGGCATCGTGACGAGGCGATTCTCGAGACGAGCGTTGCGCGCCGCCGCTGTCGCGGGCCTGATCTCGCTGTGCGCGTGTTCGACGACGCCGCGCCATCCACCCCCGCACTCGCAGTTCGACGACGCGGGATTCCGGCGGTTGGTCGCAGCGATCGCGTCGTACGAGTTCGAAGGCCGGCGCCCGGGGAGCGCGGGTGCGGAGCGGGCGGCGGCGTACCTGACCGAGACCTTGCGGCGCTTCGGAGCGAAACCGGGCAATCATGGCTCGTACCGGCAGGAAGTCCCGCTGGTCGCGCTCGACACGGTCGAGCCGACCGCGTTCTCGATCGCGGCGCGGGGCGGCGCCGTGCACCTGTCCGTCCCGGCGAGCGATGCGGTGCTCTGGACGCCGCGCGAGAGCGGGACCGGCCGGTTGCAGCACAGTCGCATGGTGTTCGTCGGCTACGGGATCGACGCGCCCCGGCTTGGCTGGAACGATTACGCGGGCGCCGACGTTCGAGGCGCGACCGTGCTCGTGCTCGACGGTGCGCCGGCCGCGTTGGCACGGCGGAACGCCGGGACCGACGGCGGGTTCGCGCTCGCACGCGGGAAAATCGCGGCCGCGGCCGCGCACGGCGCCGCCGGCGTCCTGTTGATCCATCGGCCGGGTCGGTTCGCGACGCCGTGGACGGCGATCGTGAATCGCGTCGGTCACGGCATCATCGAAGCGCCCACCGCCGATGCGCACGCCGCGGACCCGGCCGTCGAGGGTTATGTCCGGTCGCGCGCGGCTCGCCGCTGGTTCGCGGCCGCGGGCGCGAACTTCGACGCGGCCGTCGCGCACGCGGAGCGGCCGGGCTTTCCGGCGCTGTCCCTCGATCTCGCGGCGGACGCCGGCGTTCAGGCGACCGTGCGGCGCTTCACCTCGCCGAACCTGATCGCGATCGTTCCGGGCGGCGAGCGTCGCAGCGAATACCTGGTCTACACGACGCGCTGGGACGGTCTCGGATACGGCGCGGGCCGCGACGCCGGTCAAGTGCTCCCCGGGGCGATCGACGATGCGACCGGCGCCGCCGGGTGGCTGATCCTCGCGCAAGCGTTCGCGCACGCGGCGGCAAGGCCCGAGCGGACGATCGTCTTCCTGGCGACGACCGGCGGCGAGTTCGGCGCGCTCGGCGCCCGCTATTACGTCGAGCATCCGATCTATCCGCTGTCGCGCACGGTCGCCGACGTGAACCTGCCGATGCTGCGGGTCGGCGGCCCGGCCCGCGACGTCGACTCACTGGGGCCGGCGCATTCACCGCTCGCGCCGTTCCTCGCGAAGGCCGCCGAACTGCAGGGACGCATCGTGCGTCCGGATCCGCAACCGCTTCGCGATCGCTACCCGCGATCCGATGCCGCGGTGTTCGCGGCGCATGGAGTGCCCGCGCTGTATGCGATCGGCGGCTTGGACGATGCCGCGTTGGGGCCGGTCTGGGGCGCGGCGCGCCTCGACGAGTACTTCGCGCAGCGCTACCTGAGACCGACCGACCGCTACGCGCCGACCTGGCACCTGCGCGGGACGCCGGTCGATCTGCACTTGGTCGAGGCGGTCGGCCGGCGAATCGCGCGCGCGGACCGACGGCGCTTACAGGGGCGCGAGCGTCACGATCGGCGTGACGGATCCCGCCGG
Source organism: Pseudomonadota bacterium (assembly GCA_021808035.1). Lineage (GTDB taxonomy): Bacteria > Pseudomonadota > Gammaproteobacteria > Steroidobacterales > Steroidobacteraceae > Bog-1198. Next base: position 573 of record JAKBCG010000228.1, on the reverse strand, counting down.
CCGCTGTTGTTGTACGGGTCGAAGCCGTAGCCTCTCTCGCCGGGACCGAGGCTCGCCGTATCGCGGCGTCCCGCCGCCCGTCGGCCGGTGCGCCGTGTCGACGCGCGTTCCCGGTCCTCGAGTTCTCGAGTGCCGAAGCTGAACAGCGGTTCTACCCGCGGCTTCGAGCGGTCATGGATCGTCATCGCCTTCGTCCTCGAACCTCGTTCAAGCGTTGCGGCGCGGCGGCACCCACCGCACGCGTCCCGCTACTTTCTCAAATTGCGACCGGCGAGGGCTTGCGGCGGGGCGATTGTGTGACGGCGGTCACGGTTCGTTCAGGCCTTGCGGCTCGATCCGAGCCACCAGCCCCGGCGCAGCACCCGCAGCAGCAGGATCATCACGTACGGTCCGAGGACCACGGTCCAGGACGCGGGCGAGGGCGTTCCGAGTCCGAGCAGCACCGTCCCGAACGTCCGACCAAGGCTCGCGCCGTCATAGCGGCCGAGCAGCGTGATCCCGCTGACATAGATCAGGATCGGCAGCGCGACCGCGCCGAACGCGAGCCAGCCGAGCGCGAGCAGCAGTTCATGC
>JAKBCG010000227.1:1558-4747 GCA_021808035.1 Pseudomonadota bacterium | reverse complement strand
ATGGTCGCGCCGAGCACGTGATCGCGGACCGAACCCGCGAACGCGCGCGCGGGACCGGCGAGACCCGCGACGACCATCCCGCCGACCGTGCCGCCGGGCGCGAAGCGCGGCGGCTCGAACGGCAGGCATTGGCCGCGCTCGGCGAGCGCCGCCTCGAGGTCCGCGAGCGGCGTGCCCGCGCGCACGGTCACGACGAGTTCGCTCGGGTCGTAGGCCCGGATCCCGGCGAGGTCCGCGAGCTCGAGCGGCCGCCCCTGCGGCGGTTCGCCGTAGAACGCCTTCGTGCCGCCGCCACGCAGGTCGAGCGCGACGCGCTCGGCGCGCGCGGTCTCGACCGCCTCGATCACCCGCCGCACCGCCGGGTCCGCCGCCGTCCGCTCGTTCGCGCTCATCAGAACCTCGGCAGCTCGGGGAAGCGCAGTTCGCCGCGATGCACGTGCATCCTGCCGTGCTCGGCGCAGCGCGCGAGCGTCGGGATCACCTTGCCGGGGTTCAGCGTCCCCGCGGGATCGAACGCCCGTTTGACCGCCAGGAACTGCGCACGCTCGGCGTCGGAGAACTGCACGCACATCGAGTTCAACTTCTCGACGCCGACGCCATGCTCGCCGGTGATCGTGCCGCCGATGCGCACGCTCGTCTCGAGCACGTCGGCGCCGAACGCCTCGGCGCGACGCATTTGATCGGGATCGGACGCGTCGAACAGGATCAGCGGATGCAGATTGCCGTCGCCCGCATGGAATACGTTCACGCAGGCGAGCCCGTAGGTCGACTCCATCGCCTGGATCGCGAGCAGCATCTCGGCGAGCCGCTTGCGCGGGATCGTCGAGTCCATGCACAGGTAGTCCGGGCTCAGGCCGCCGGACGCGGGGAACGCGTTCTTCCGGCCGCTCCAGAAGCGCAGACGTTGCACCTCGTCGCGGCTCGTCTCGAAGCGCGTCGCACCGCTCGCCGCGAACACCGCGGTCGCCCGTGCGATCTCCTCCTCGACCTCCTCCGGCGTGCCGTCGGATTCGCACAGCAGGATCGCCTCGGCGTCGAGGTCGTACCCCGCGTGCACGTAGGCCTCGGCGGCCGCGGTCATCCGCCGGTCCATCAATTCGAGGCCGGCCGGCACGATCCCCGCCGCGATCACCGCGGCGACCGCGCGGCCTGCGGACTCGATGTCGGGAAAACTCGCGAGCGTGCAGCGCGCGGTGACCGGCTTCGGGGTCAGCTTCACGGTGACCTCGGTGATCACCGCGAGCATGCCTTCGCTGCCGACGACCAGGGCGAGAAGATCGAGGCCGGGCGCATCGTGCGCGAGACTGCCGAACTCGACCGGCTCGCCGGCGGCGGTGAAACCGCGCACCCGCCGCACGTTGTGCAGGGTGAGACCATACTTCAGGCAGTGCACGCCGCCGGAGTTCTCGGCGACGTTGCCGCCGATCGTGCAGGCGAGCTGGCTCGACGGGTCGGGCGCATAGAAATACCCGTGGGCCGCGGCGGCGTCGCTGATCGCGAGGTTGCGCACGCCCGCCTGAACGGTCGCGGTCGCCGCGACCGGATCGATCGCGAGGATCTTCGTGAACCGCGCGAGCGACAGCGTGACCCCGGCGGGGTGCGGGAGCGCGCCGCCCGACAGGCCGGTTCCCGCGCCGCGCGCGACCACCGGCACCCGCAGCGCGTGGCACGCGCGCAGCACCGCGGCGACCTCGGTCTCGTCGGACGGGATCGCGACCGCGAGCGGCCGCTGCCGGTACGCGGTGAGTCCGTCACACTCATAGGCCGCCAGTTCCTCATCGTCGAACCGCAGCGCATCGGCCGGCAACAGCGGCTCGAGGCGCGCGCGCAACGCGGCGCCGGCCCGCGCACGCTCGGCGGGGTCGAGCCCGGTCGGGAATGGCGCATGCGCGGAGAGCGGGGTTTCGACGGGCATCGGCGCGACATTACGCGAACCCGCCGACGTCGCGCAATTTCCGCGCGGCCGCGCGAACGCCGGCCGGGGCCGCGCGGCCTTCGGCTATGATCGGTCGATGAGCACGCCGCGCGACCCGGCCTCGATCGAACCCCGCGCGTTCCTGCGGCGTTTGTACGCCGCCGCGGTCGACTCGGCCCGGCCGGCGCTCACGCTCCCCGCGCACCTGCCGCCGCCGCCGCGCGGCCGCTGCGTCGTGATCGGCGCCGGCAAGGCGTCCGCGGCGATGGCGCAGGCGCTCGAAGCGCACTGGACCGGGTCCCTCGAGGGGCTGGTCGTGACCGCGTACGGGCATGCGGTGCGCTGCGAGCGGATCGAGATCGTCGAAGCGGCGCATCCGGTCCCGGATGCCGCGGGCCGCGCGGCCGCGGCCCGTCTGCTCGAGCGGGTCCACGGGCTCGGCGCCGACGACCTCGTGATCGCGTTGCTCTCGGGCGGCGGCTCGGCGCTCGCCGCGCTGCCCGGCGAGGGCGTGCCATGGGACGACTGGATCGCGCTCACGCGGGCGCTGCTCGCCTGCGGCGCGCCCATCGGCGAGATCAACTGCATCCGGCGCCACCTCTCGGCGATCCAGGGCGGTCGGCTCGGCGCCGCCTGCGCGCCGGCGTCGCTGCTCACGCTCGCGATCTCCGACGTCCCCGGCGATCGGCTGACCGACATCGCCTCGGGCCCGACGGTCGGCGATCCGTCGACCTGCGCCGACGCGCTCGCGATCCTCGCACGCCGTCGGCTCGAACCGTCCGCCGCGGTGCGCGCGTGGCTCGAGAGCGGTCGCGGCGAGTCGGTGAAGCCCGGTGACCCGCGGCTGCGCTTCGCCGAGGCCCGGCTGATCGCAACACCGCAAGCGGCGCTCGAGGCGGCGGCCGCGGCCGTGCGCGGCGCGGGGCTCGACGCGCACATCCTCGGCGACTCGATCGAGGGCGAGGCGCGCGAGGTCGCGCGCGTGCTCGGGGCGATCACACGCCAGGTCGCGCGACGCGGTCAGCCGTTCGCGCGCGGATGCGTGCTCCTGTCCGGCGGCGAGACGACCGTGACCGTGCGCGGCCCGGGCCGCGGCGGGCGCAACGTCGAGTTCCTGCTCGCGCTCGCACTCGCGCTCGACGGGCTGCCGGGCGTGCACGCCCTCGCGGCCGACACCGACGGCATCGACGGCGCGGCGCCGGTCGCGGGCGCGCTGATCGGGCCGGACACGCTCGCGCGCGCCCGCGCGTGCGGGATCGACGCGGCCGCCGCGC
>JAKBCG010000227.1:0-1548 GCA_021808035.1 Pseudomonadota bacterium | reverse complement strand
AACGATACGCACACGTTCTTCGCCGCGCTCAATGACGGGATCGAAACCGGTCCGACGCTCACCAACGTGAACGATTTTCGCGCGATCCTGATCCAGTAGGCGCTCGTCCGTCCGCCGCACGCGGCCGCACCGCGCGCAGGATCAGCCACCGGGTGCGGCGCCGAGCAGCATCGCCGGCAGCTCGGCGAGCGACTCGATCAGCGCGTCACCCTCGAGTTCGCGCGGATCGCGGCCCTCGTCGTAGCCGTACGGAACGCAGACGACCGGGATCTCGGCCGCGCGCGCGGCCGTGACGTCGTTCGCCGAATCCCCGACCATCAACGCGGTCGCCGGCACGACCTCGAGCCGCTGGCAGGCATATCGCAGGGGCTCCGGATCGGGCTTGCGCCGCGCGCAGGTGTCGCCGCCGACCACGAGATCGACCCATTGCGCGAACCGGAAATCGCGGATCAGCGCATCCGCGAACCGGAACTGCTTGTTCGTGACGACCGCGATCCTGAGCCCCGCGGCGTGCAGTCGTTCGAGCGCGGCGGCGGCGCCCGGGAACGGGCGGGCGGCGCGCTCGCCCCGTTCGTCGAGCGCGCCGTATTGCGCGAAGAAGTTCTCGAGGATCCGCGCTTGCCGGGTCTCGTCGAGCGCGCGCCCCAGGAACTGCGCCGCGCGACGCACGAGGTTCGGCGAGCCGCGCCCGATCATCGCTCGCACCGCATCGGTCGGGACCGGCGGCCAGCGCTCCAACGCGAGCGCGCGATTCAGCGCGAGCGCGATGTCGGCGAGCGTGTCGAACAGCGTGCCGTCGAGATCGAACAGCACCGCGCGCAGGGGCCGTCCCCGCCAGTGCGCGCCCGACGCCGTCACGGCCGTTCGCTCACAGCTTGTAACTCGACAGCAGCAGGCTCGTCTCGGTCCGCGTGATGTTCTCGATCGCGCGGATCCGGTTGATCACCTCGTCGATCGCCTCCAGGCTGTCCGTGCGCAACTCCGCGACGAGATCCCAGCGGCCGTTGGTCGAGTGCAGCGCGGCGACCGCGGGATCGCCCCGCAGCGTGCGCACGACGCGTTCGAGCTGATTCCCCTCGACCGCGATCGTCATGATCCCGCTGACCTGGTCGACCTCGGTCTGCGGTTTCAGTCTCACCGTGTAGCCCGCGATCGTCCCGTCGGATTCGAGCTTCGCGAGCCGGTTCTGCACCGTGCCGCGCGCCACCCCGAGCCGCTTCGCGAGCGTGGCGATCGGCGCCCGCGCATCGACGCGCAATTGCGCGATCAAACGCCGGTCGAGATCGTCCATCGCTGCGTTCCCGGACGTCCGAAATGATACAAAACGACAATCATATTGATCATTATGATCAATATAACAGAATGTTTGCACACTTTCAGGGCTTCCCGTTGGCTCCCGACCCGGCAATCATGGGCTCATTCGAAGCTTGATCCATGCCCCGCGGGAGGGCCATCCATGATCGATTACATCGGTGTCGGCGACGTCGTTCGCTTGATCCAAGCGATCGGACCGGGCGAATTCATCGAACGCCTGGCCGGAGAGATCCT
>JAKBCG010000226.1 GCA_021808035.1 Pseudomonadota bacterium | reverse complement strand
CCGATCTGTGGTGCGCCGCCTGCTGCACCTCGCCCATGCGCTGCGCGAGTTCGCCGCTCTGGGTCCGCAGGCGGTCGGGGTCGATCAGCACGCCGGCGCGCTCCATTCGATAGAGCACCGCGACGAGCGGCTGCTCGACCGTCTCGTAGAGCGTTCGCAGCGAGGGCAGCGCGTCGATTCGCGGCCAGAGTTCGTGGTGCAATCGCAAGGTCACGTCGGCGTCCTCGGCGGCGTACTCGGCCGCGCGCGCGACGTCGACCTGGTTGAACTTGATCTGCTTCGCGCCCTTGCCGGCGACGTCCTCGAAATGGATCGTGCGGATCCCGAGGTATTTCGCCGCGACCGAGTCCATGTCGTGCCGGCCGGCGGTGCTGTTGAGCACGTACGACTCGAGCATGGTGTCGAACCGCTGGCCCGCGAGGGCGATGCCGTGGTTGGCCAGAACGTGCATGTCGTATTTCAGGTGGTGCCCGAGCTTCGCCCGCGCGGGATCTTCGAGCCACGGTCGCAGCGCACCGAGCACCGCGTCCCGGTCGAGTTGCGCTGGCGCCCCCGGGTAGTCGTGCGCAAGGGGTACGTACGCGGCTTCGCCGGTCGTCACCGCGAAGGACAGGCCCACGATCCGCGCCCGCAGATAGTTCAGGTCGTCGGTCTCGGTGTCGAAGGACACGAGCGGTGCCGTCGCGAGCTTCGCGAGCCAGGCGTCGAGCGCCGCCCGGTCGGTCACGGTCGCGTATCCCCGCCGGTCGCTCGTGCCGAGCGCCGGCGCGATCGTGGAGGGCGGCGCGGCCGCGGCGGACTCCGCCGCCGCGGCCGTTGCGCCGGCGTCGTCGATCGACTTCAGCAGCAGCCGGAATTCGAGCCTCGTGTACAGCGTCCGCAACGCCTCCAGGTCCGGTGGCGCCGCGCGCAGCGCGTCCGGTTCCGCATCGACCGGCACGTCGGTCGCGATCGTCGCGAGCCGGCGCGACAACTCGAGCGTCGCCAGCTCGGCGCGCAGGTTGTCGCCGACCTTGCCGCCGATCTCGGCGGCATGCTCGACGATCGCGTCGAGCGTGCCGTATTGCGCGAGCCACTTCGCGGCCGTCTTCGGGCCGACGCCGGAGACGCCTGGAATGTTGTCGGACGCATCGCCGACCAGCGCGAGGTAGTCGACGATCTGCTCCGGGAGGACGTCGAATTTCGCCTTGACGCCCGCCGGGTCGAGCCGAGTGCCGCTCATCGTGTTCACGAGATCGACCCCCGGGCCGACCAGTTGCGCCATGTCCTTGTCGCCGGTGGATATCGACACCGCGAAGCCGCCGGCGACCGCGCGTTTCACGAGCGTCCCGATCACGTCGTCGGCCTCGACCCCCGGGACCCGCAACACCGGCCAGCCCATCGCGGCGACGACGTCGAGGAGGGGTTGCACCTGAGCGCGCAGCGCGTCGGGCATCGGCGGCCGGTGCGCTTTGTATTGCTCGAACAATTCGTCGCGGAAGGTGCGGCCGGGCGCGTCGAAGACCACTGCGATCCGGTCCGGCTTCTCTTCCTTGAGCAGCTTGTTGAGCATGTTCACGACGCCGAGCACCGCACCGGTCGGTTCGCCGCGGGAGTTCGTGAGCGGCGGCAGCGCATGGAATGCGCGATAGAGGTACGAGGATCCGTCGACCAGGAGGAGCTTCGGCGCGTTCACGGCCTCCCCTGCCTCGTGCGATGCCGTCAAGGCTCGTGCGTGCCGCTGGCCGCGGATGGCGCCGACGCCGCGCCGGCGGGTGCGGGGCTCACAGCCGACGGATGCGTGCGGTGGCTGGGGAGCACGAGCGGCCCGCGCTGGCCGCATCCGGTCAACAAGACGGCGGCCGTCGCGATGCACAGGAGTTTCATCGTCTCAGTATAGCCCGCTGCCCCGGCACGCGGCGGGGCGGGCACGTTCGCCGCGGGCGGTCTAGCCTTCCTCGCGCAGCTCGGCCGCGATTCGCCGATACGCTTCGCGGAACGGAATCCCTTCGGCGACGACCAGCGCGTTCGCCCGGGCGGCCGCGTCGATCGTCGGGTCGAACCGGATCCGTTCGGGATGGAACCGCACACCGGCGAGCGCGCTCGGCAGCACATCGAGCGTCTGGGCGCAGGAGTCGATCGCGCGGAACAGCGGTGCCTTGATCAGCTGCAGGTCGCGGTGATAGCCGGAACCCAGCTTCTCGGTGATCCGCAGCACCTCGTCGAGCGCCGCGTGCGCGACCGCGCCGCGGCCCCGGACGAGCTCGAACACGTCGGGGTTGCGTTTCTGCGGCATGATCGAGGAGCCGGTCGTGAATTCCTCCGGCAGGCTCACGAACCCGAATTCCCGGGTGTAGAAGAGCAGCAAGTCCGCCGCGAGCCGGCCGAGGTCCTGGGTCAGCAGGGTGATCTCGAAGAGCAGGTGTGCTTCGGCCTTGCCGCGCGAGAGCTGCACCGCGGTCACCGGCGTGTGGTTCTCGCTGAACCCGAGGCGAAGGCGCGTCGCCTCACGGTCGATCGGCAGGTTCGGCGTGCCGTAGCCGGCGGCCGAGCCGAGCGGATTCTTGCCCGCCCGGCGCGCGGCGTCGCGCAGCCCCTGGGCGTCGTCGCGGATCTCGGCCGCGAAACCCTCGGCCCACAGCCCGACGCTGCTCGGCATCGCCTGCTGCATGTGCGTGTAGCCGGGCAGGCGCACCGGGCCCTGACGCGCCGCGAGCTGCGACAGTGCGTCGGCGACCGCGAGTGCGCCTTCGCGCAGCCCCTCGGCCGCGTCGCGCAGGTAGAGCCGCAGGGCCGCGAGCACCTGGTCGTTGCGTGATCGGCCCGCGTGAATGCGGCCTCCGGTCGCGCCGAGCCGCGCGGTCAGGCGGCTCTCGATCGCCGTCTGGCCATCCTCTTCCTCGAGCGCGACGCGCCATTCGCCGCGTGCATGCTCGGCGCCGATCTGCAGCAGCGCTTCGCGGATCGCCGCCAGATCCGCCGCGCCGAGCAGACCCTGTGCGGCGAGCATCTCGGCATGCGCGATCGACGCTTCGACGTCGTAGTGCACCAGCCGGTCGTCGAGCGCGTGGTCGTCGCCCGCGGTGTACGCGAGCACCTTCGCGTCGAGCGGTTTGCCCTTGTCCCACAGCCGGCTCATGGGTGGTGGGCCGCGCCTTGCTGCTCCGCCGGCGTCAGCGCGTTCAGGTCGGCCACCACGAGCGTGCCGGTCCCCTCGTTCGTGAACACTTCCGCGAGCAGGCTGTCGGGGGACTTGTACGTGATCACGTGCACCCGGCGCACGCCGCCGCGGATCGCACCCTCGATCGCGGCCGCCTTCGGGAGCATCCCATCGGCGAGACTGCCCTGCTCGTGCAGCCGCCTCAAGCCCTTGAGGTCGGTGTACGACACCACCGACCTCGGGTCGTCGCGGCGCTCGAGGATCCCGGGCGCCCCGGTGCACAGCACGAGCTTCTCGGCGGCGAGACCCGCGCCGATCGCCGCGGCGACCGTATCGGCGTTCACGTTGAGGAGCGTGCCCCGATCGTCCGCGGACAGCGGACTCACGACCGGCATCAGGCCGTCGTCGAGGAGCTTCACCAGTGCCGCGGTGTCGACCGCATCGATGTCGCCGACGAAGCCGTAGTCGATCGGGTCGCCGCCGGCGTCCGGCGAGCGCACCGGCGGGCGCTTGTGGGCGCGGATCAGGCCCGCGTCGACGCCGCTCAGGCCGATCGCCTCGATGGAGAGCTCCCGGCAGATCGCGAGGATCCGGGTGTTGATCAGCCCATTGAGCACCATCGCGGTCGCATCGATCGATTTCTCGTCGGTTACGCGCCGCCCGCCGATCATGCGAGTCTCCATGCCCAGCGCCGACTGGATGCTGTCGAGCTGCGGACCGCCGCCGTGCACGAGCACGGTGCGGATGCCCACCTGGTGCAGAATCGCGACCTGCTCGATCAGCGCGCGCGCCGACTCCCGATCGCTGAAGACGGCGCCTCCCGCCTTGATCACGAAAACCTTGCCCTTGTACATGCGGATGTACGGGGCCGCGCTCTTCAGCGCGCGGACGGCGATGGATGGATCCGGTCGACTGCTGATCATGATGGTTCGAAACTCCCAGGGGACGCCGCGATCGCTCAGGCGAGCAAGCGGTGCAGCACGGCCATCTGCACCACGAGACGGTTGAATGCTTCGCGCTTGACGACGGCCCGCGGACCGTCCAGCACCTCGTCGGCGACGGCGACGTTGCGACGCACCGGCAGGCAGTGCATCAGTTTCGCGCCCGGGGCCGCGTCGTCGAACCAGCGCTCGCGCACGCACCAGTGCCCGAGCTCGGCGCGCAGACGCGAATCGGCCTCGACGTCGCCGTAATAGGTCGTCGTGCCCCATTCCTTCGCATAGAGCACCTGTGCGCCGGCGAGCGCTGCGGCCCGGTCGTCCGTCTCCGAGACGCTGCCGCCGGACGCCGCGGCTGCGCGCCGCGCCTTGTCCATGACCGCCTGCGGCAGCGCGAATCCCGGCGGCCGCAGCACCACGACCTCCATCCCCCGCAGCGCCGCCATGTGCAGCGTCGCCGCGGGGACCGCGAGCGGCAACGGCCGCGGATGGTAGACCCAGCTGAGCACGAATTTGCCACGGTGCGGCACACCGATCTCATCGAGCGTGCGCCAGTCGGCGAGCGCCTGGCAGGGGTGATTGACGGCGGACTCGAGGTTCACGAGCGGTTTCTCGCACAGCGCATCGATCGTGCGGAACAGCGACTCGCCGAGGTCGAGATCGAGGTTGCGGCCC
>JAKBCG010000225.1 GCA_021808035.1 Pseudomonadota bacterium | reverse complement strand
CCGATCTCGTTGTTCACGTGCATCAGCGAGACCAGCACCGTATCGGCACGCAGCGCCGCGGCGAGGCGCTGCGGCGCGATCCGGCCACGCTCGTCCGGCGTCAGGTAGGTGACCTGCCAACCGCGCCGTTCGAGCTCGTGGCACGGATCGAGCACGGCCTTGTGCTCGGTGCGCGCGGTGACCAGGTGCCGGCCGCGCGGCCGCGCGTGCTCCGCGACGCCGAATATCGCGAGATTGTCCGCCTCGGTCGCGCCGGACGTGAACACCACCTCGTCCGGGTCCGCGCCGACCGCGGCGGCAACCGCCGCCCGCGCGGCCTCGACCCGTTCGAACGCCGCCTCGCCGTGGCCGTGTCCGGTGGAAGCCGGGTTGCCGAACACGCCGTCCGCGCCCAGGCATCCGGCCATCGCCGCGGCGACGCGCGGGTCCACCGGGGTCGTCGCCGCGTGGTCGAGATAGACCGGCGGGCTCATTCGCCGCTCGCCGGCGCCGCTCGCCGGCGCCTGCCGGACACCGCGCTCAGGATCCCGCGCAACAGGTTGATCTCGTTCCGGTCGAGACCGGTCCGGTTGAACAGGCGGCGCAGACGCTCCATCAGGTACCCGGTGCGGTCCTCGAACTCGATCTCCTCGAGCACCCTCGCGAGGTGCGCGTAGAAGTGCTCGAGTTCCGCGGCCTCCGCAGGCGGCGCCTCCCATTGCTTGCGGGTCACCGGCTGCTCGCGTGCGACGAACAGCTCATAGGTCAGCAACTGCACCGACATCGCGAGATTCAGCGACGAATACACCGGGTTCGCCGGGATCCGCACCAGCTGCGCGCAGTGCGCGAGGTCCTCGTTCGCAAGACCGTAGCGCTCCGAGCCGAACACCAGCGCCGCGCGCGCCTCCGCGGGCAGCGCCTCGATGCGCGCCGCGGTCTCGCGCGGCGTCGCGAACTCCCAGGTGAGGTTGCGCGGCCGCGCGGTCGTCCCCGCGACGAATGCGCAGTCCGCGACCGCGGCCGCGACCGAATCGACGACGCGCGCGGCCGCGAGCACGTCGTCGGCGCCGGCCGCGAGCGCGACCGCATCCGGGTGAGGGAACGACCGCGGCCGCACCAGCACGAGGTCCGCGAGCCCCATGTTCTTCATCGCGCGCGCGACCGACCCGACGTTGCCGGGATGGCTGGGTTCGACGAGGACGATGCGAACGAGCGCGGTCATGCTCTGTTATTCTAGCGCCCGATCATGCATCCGCTGCTGAACATAGCGATCCGCGCGGCACGTCGCGCCGGGGACTCGATCGTCCGGAGCCTCGGGCGTCTCGACTCGTTGAAGGTCGACACCAAGGGGCGCAACGACTTCGTGACCGACGTCGATCGGCGCGCGGAAGCCGAGATCATCGCGACCGTGCGCCGCAGTCATCCCGACCACGCCTTCCTCGGCGAGGAGAGCGGCCGCAGCGGCGACGGCGAATTCCTGTGGATCATCGATCCGCTCGACGGCACGACGAATTTCCTGCACGGCTTCCCGGTGTTCGCGGTCTCGATCGCGATCGAACACCGCCGTCGCGTCGAGCACGCGGTCATCTACGATCCGTTGCGCCAGGAGCTGTTCACCGCATCGCGCGGCGCCGGCGCACAGCAGGACGGCAAGCGGATCCGGGTCAGTGCGCAGCGCGGCCTGGAGGGTGCGCTGATCGGGACGGGCTTCCCGTTCCGCGAGGGCTCGGCCACGATCGACGAGTATCTGGCGATCCTGAAGGCGGTGATGGCCGTCGCCGCCGGCGTTCGCCGACCGGGCTCCGCCGCGCTCGATCTCGCCTACGTCGCGGCCGGTCGTCTCGACGGGTTCTGGGAATTCAATCTGAAGCCCTGGGACACCGCCGCGGGCGCGCTGCTGATCCGCGAAGCCGGCGGCCGGGTCGGCACGCCGGGCGGTGGCGAGTACACGCTCGGACCGAACATCGTCGCCGGCAACCCGAAGGTCTATGCGGCGCTGCTCGATGCGGTCGGACCGCTGACGCCGGCCACCCTGCGCGACTGACGCCGGCCACCTTGCACGATTGATCGACGCCGACGCCGCCGCGCCGGCGTTCTCAGGACTTCGCGTCCGCCCGCTCGTTCTGCGCACGCAGCCGGCTGTGCCGGTGGCCGTACGCGAAATACAGGACGATCCCGATCGCGCTCCAAACCAGGAGCCGCACCCAGGTCGCCTCGGGCAGGAACACCGCCATGCCGGCGCAGAAGAACACGCCCATCGTCGCGGTGAACCACACCGCGGGCACCCTGAACGGCCGCGGCAGGTCGGGGCGGGTGTAACGCAGCACCAGCACCCCGGCGCAGACCACGATGAACGCGATCAAGGTGCCGATCGACACCAGTTCGCCGAGGATGTCGATCGGCAGGAATCCGGCGAACAGCGCCGCGAGCACTCCGGTGATCAAGGTCGAGATGTGCGGCGTCCGATACTTCCGGTGGACCGCGCCGAACATCGGCGGCAACAGGCCGTCGTGCGCCATCGTGAGCCAGATCCGTGCCTGCGGGATGATCATCGTGATGATCACCGAGGTCAGGCCGAGCAGCGCGCCGACCAGGACCCAGCCGGTGAGCCAGTTGAGCTGCGGATGCGCCTCGATCGCGACCGCGACCGGCGCCGCGTCGTTCAACAGGGGATACGGCACGAGCCCGGTCATCACGCCGGACATCAGGATGTACAGGACCGTGCAGATCCCGAGGCTGCCGAGGATCCCGATCGGCATCCCGCGGCTCGGGTCCTTCGATTCCTGCGCGACCGTCGTCACGCCGTCGAAGCCGATGTACGCGAAGAAGATGATGCCGGCAGCCTGGATGATCCCGCTCCAGCCGAACACGCCGAAGTGGCCGGTATTCTTCGGGATGAACGGCACCCAGTGCTTCGGATCCACGTAGAACGCGCCGAACGCGATCACCGCGATCACGATCGTGACCTTGATCGCGACGATGATCGTGTTCACGAGCGTCGATTCCTCGATCCCGCGGTAGCAGAGCCAGGTCGCCCCCGCGATGATCGCGACCGCGGGCACGTTCAGATAAGAGCCGGTCGTGTGCACCTGGTAGCCGATGTCGGCCGCCCGCAACGGCGCCGACGAGAGCCACTTCGGGATGAAGTCGATGTGGAAGAAATCGAGCAGCTTGACGAAATACCGGCTCCAGCCGACCGCGACCGTCGAGCAGGCCATCATGTACTCCAGCACGAGGTTCCAGCCGACGAACCACGCGATGAACTCGCCGAGCGTCGCATAGCTGTAGGCGTAGGCGCTCCCGGCGACCGGGACCATCGTTGCGAACTCCGAGTAGCACAGGCCCGCGAACATGCAGCCGATCCCGGCGATCACGAAGGAGATCACGATCGCGGGCCCGGCGTGCTGGGCGGCCGCGAGCCCGGTCAGCACGAAGATCCCGGTCCCGATGATCCCGCCGATGCCGAACGCGATCAGCGACGGTGTGCCGAGCGCCCGGACGAGGTTCTTGCTCTCGGCTTCGGCGTGGTAGTCGGCGATCGGCTTGGTGGCGAACAGAGCGCTGAATTTCATCGTTTGCACCCGTGGTGGCCCATTGGCGGAACTGGCGCCCTGCGCCGTCCGGCGCCCGACTGTAGCGGCTTTATCGGCGCACCGCCAAGCGAAATCGCCGCCCGCGCGACGATCACGGCAAGCCGTCGACCTCTTCCGGCTTCGCGATCCGCCGCTCGAGCAGGTCGTCGGTGCGCAGCCCCATGTCGAGCGCGATCGCGGAGGAGATGTAGATCGACGAATAGGTGCCGGCGACGATGCCGATCACCAGCGCGGCCGAGAAGCTGTGCAGCGTCTGGCCGCCGAAGATCAGCAACGCGAGCACGACCAGCAGCGTGACGAGTTTGGTCATCAGGGTCCGCGACAAGGTCTGGTTGATCGACTCGTCGATCACCTGCAGGATCGGGAGCCGCCGCGCGGTGCGCGCCCGCTCTCGAATCCGGTCGAACACGATCACCGTGTCGTTCAGCGAATAGCCGATCACCGCGAGGATCGCCGAGATCGCGGTCAGGTCGAACGTCATCCGCGAGAGCGCGAAGAATCCGAGCACGCAGATCGGGTCGTGCAGCACGGCGAGGATCGCGCCGAGCGCGAGCTTCGGCGTGAAGCGGATCAACACGTACACCATGATCAGCACCAGCGTCGCCGCGAGCGCCCAGGCGCCCTTGACGAACAACTCCTCGCCGACCTGCGGACCGACCACCTCGGTCGAGCGCAACGTGACGCCCGCCTCGATCGGACGGAACAGGTCGAGGATCCGGGTGCCGATCTCCGCGCCCTTGACGTTCTGATCCGGCGGCAGGCGCACGAGGATGTCCCGTGCGCTGCCGAACTGCTGCACCTGGGCATCGGCGATCTTCGCGCCGGCGAGCGCCGCGCGCAGGCGGTCGACGTTCGGCGCGGTCGGGAAGTACGTCTCGACGACGATGCCGCCGGTGAAATCGATGCCGAGGTTCAGGCCGCGCACCCCGACCAGGATCAGCGAACCGACGATCAGGACCGCCGACAGCCCGTACCACACCTTGCGGGTGTGCATGAACGGGAAGCGCGTGACCTTGTGAAAGAACTCCATCGATGACTCTCCCCCGGCGCCGGCCTCAGATCGGCAGGCGCTCGATCTTGCGCCGGCCTCCGAACACGATGTGCACGAGCGTGCGGCTCCCCATCAGCGACGTGAACATCGACGTCGCGATCCCGAGCACGAGCACCACCGCGAAGCCGCGGACCGCGCCCGA
>JAKBCG010000224.1 GCA_021808035.1 Pseudomonadota bacterium | reverse complement strand
GCGGCGACAAGATCTCGCACGCGGCGGTGCGCAACATGATGTGCTGCGCGGTGAGCGGACAGGGCGCGGGCGTCGCCGCGGCGATCGCCTGCAAGACCGGCGCGCCGTTCGAGCGGATCGACCTCGCGTCGGTGCAGTCGGAGTTGCGGCGTCAGGGAGCTCGGATCCGTTGAGCACCGTGGACCGGGTGGTCGCGATCCGCGCGGCCGCGCCGGCATCGCGGCGTTGGTGGGTGCTCGCGCTGTGCAGCGCGACGATCGCCGGGTGCTATTACGAGTACGACGCGATCGCGCCGATCGCCGACTTCCTGCGCGCCGATCGCGGATTCAGCCAAGCGCAGATCGGCATGCTGAACGCGGTGTTCAGCCTGCCGAACGTCGTGCTCGCGCTCGCCGGCGGTCTGCTGATCGATCGCTACGGATCGGCGCGAGTCGCGCTGTGGACGGCCGGACTGTGCTTCCTCGGCGCGGTGCTGACCGCGATCGGCAATCCGTATTCGGTCATGGTGCTCGGCCGGCTGATCTTCGGGGTGAGCGAGGAAGCGCTGTTCATCGCGCTGCTCGCGGCGCTCGCCCAATGGTTCGCCGGCGGCGGCACCGCGTTCGCGATGGCGCTGTTCTTCAGCCTCGCCCGCATCGGCTCCTACGCGGCCGACACGTCGCCGGCCTGGGCGAGGACGGTCTATGCGCACGGTTGGCAATGGCCGCTGTCGCTCGGGGCGGCGATCACCGGCGTCGGCTTCTTCGCGGCGCTCGCCTACCGCTTCGGGTTCGGCGTCGCACGCCCCGCGGCGCGGCCGGCCGCGGCCGCGGAGCGCGTCGACTGGAGGGACGTCTGGCGGTTCGACCGCTCGTTCTGGTACATCCTGACGCTGAACGTGCTGTTCGCGTCGGTGTTCTTCCCGTTCCGCAGCACCTTCGCGATCGAGTATTTCCAGGACGCGAAGGGCTTGAGCCTGCGTGCGGCCGGGCTCGCGAACAGCTGGGTGTTCTTCGCGGCGATCTTCGCGACGCCGCTGTTCGGCTGGATCGCGGACCGGTTCGGCCATCGCGCGCTGATGATGACGATCGGCACGCTGCTTCTGCCGACCACGTTCCTGATCCTCGGCGTGACCCATTGGAGTCTGTGGATCTCGACGGCGTTGATGGGCGTGAGCTTCTCGGTCGTCCCGGCGGTGATCTGGCCCGCGACCGCGATGCTGGTCGAGCCGCGCCGCCTCGGTACCGCCTATGGGCTGATCAACATGCTGCAGAACGTCGGCCTCGCGGTGTGCAATCTCGCCGCGGGCTGGTTGAACGACCGGTCGCATGCGGGTCCGCGAAATCCCTCGGGCTACGACCCGATGCTGTGGTTCTTCGGCGTGATCGGCTTCGTCGCGTTCCTCGCGGTCGCGAGCCTCTGGTTGCGCGAGTCCGGCCCAAGCGGTCACGGCCTCGAGCGCATACGTGAGGCGGACAGATCCCCCGGCGAGTTGGTATCATAGGCGGCTTGATTCCGGGGGCTTGGAGATCAACGGATGCGAACCCTTCTCGATCGCCTGGCGAACGGAGACCCCGCGCCGGGCGGCGGCGCTGTCGCCGCCGCGAGCGGCGCGATGGGCGTCGCCCTGCAGTCGATGGCGCTGCGGCACACCCTCGCGAAGCGCATCGACGAATCGCTGCGCGCGGAACTCACGACCCGGCTCGCCGACTGCGAGGCGCTGCGGACGCGCATCGCCGGCTTCGTCGACGTCGACGGCGCGGCGGTCCGGCGCCTGATCGACGCCTACCGGCTCCCGGCGGCCGGGCCGGGCCGCGCCGACGCGATCGAGGCGGCGATGCTCGGCGCGATCCAGTCGCCGCTCGACCTGGCGGCGGCCTGTGTCGACGGCCTGCGCCAGGCGCGGCGCTGCGTCGACGCCTGCCACCGCAACGTCGCCGGCGATGCCGCGGCCGGCGCGATCGCGCTGCAATCGGCGCTGCGGATCTGCACGACCAATGTCGCCGCCAACGCGCAGGGCCTGCGCGACGCGGACCGCGCCACGTGGCTTCGCGACACCGCCTCCGCGATGCTCGCCGAAGGCATGCCGCTCGCCGAGTCCGCGCTGCGAACGGCTTCCGAACGACTGACACACTGACGACGACTGGTACCCCGAAGGAGAGTGAAGAATGCTGAGCGACATCGAAATTGCGCAACGGGCCTCGTTGAAGCGGATCGGCGAGATCGCCGCGAAGCTGGGCATCCCCGATCAGGTGGTCGAACCCTACGGACACTACAAGGCGAAGATCGGTCTCGACTTCGTCGACTCCCTGTCCGAGCGCAAGAACGGCAAGTTGATCCTGGTCACCGCGATTTCGCCGACGCCCGCCGGTGAGGGCAAGACGACGACGACGGTCGGACTCAACGATGCGCTCAACTACATCGGCAAGAAGGCCGTCTGCTGCCTCCGCGAACCCTCCCTAGGCCCGGTGTTCGGGATGAAGGGTGGCGCCGCCGGCGGCGGCTACGCGCAGGTCGTGCCGATGGAGGACATCAACCTGCACTTCACCGGCGATTTCTCGGCGATCGCGCTCGCGAACAACCTGCTCGCCGCGCTGATCGACAACCACATCCACCACGGCAATGCGCTCGACATCGACGTGCGCCGGATCCAATGGCGCCGGGTCGTCGACATGAACGACCGCGCGCTGCGCGACATCGCGATCGCGCTCGGCGGGCCCGGCAACGGCTTCCCGCGGCAGGATGGGTTCGACATCGTGGTCGCATCCGAGGTGATGGCGATCTTCTGCCTGTCGAATTCCCTCGAGGACCTGAAGTCGCGGCTCGGCAACATCGTCGTCGGCTACACGCGCGCCCAGAAGCCGGTGCTCGCCCGCGACCTGAACGCCCATGGCGCGATGACCGTGCTGCTGAAGGACGCGCTGAAGCCGAACCTCGTGCAGACGATCGAAGGCAATCCGGCACTGATCCACGGCGGGCCGTTCGCGAACATCGCGCACGGCTGCAACTCGGTGATCGCGACCCGGACCGCGCTGAAGCTCGCCGACTACGTCGTCACCGAGGCCGGCTTCGGCGCCGATCTCGGCGCCGAGAAGTTCATCGACATCAAGTGCCGCAAGAGCGGGCTGCGACCGGACGCGGTCGTGATCGTCGCGACGATTCGCGCGCTGAAATACCACGGCGGCGTGGACCTGAAGGAATTGAACAAGGAGAATCTCGACGCGCTCGCGGCGGGGCTCGTGAACCTCGAACGGCACGTGGACAACGTCCGCAATCACTACGGCCTGCCCTGTGTCGTGTCGATCAACCACTTCGCGAACGACACCGACGCGGAAGTGGCGCTGCTCCGAAAGGCGATCGAGAAGCGCGGCGCGCCGGTCGTGCTCGCGCGTCACTGGGCCGAGGGCGGCAAGGGCGCGAAGGATCTCGCCGAGACCGTCGTGAAGATGGCCGAGTCCGGGTCGTCGAACTTCCGCTTCGTCTATCCCGACGAGGCGACCCTCTGGGAGAAGATGACCGCGGTCGCGACCAAGATCTACGGAGCCTCCGAGGTCCACGCCGACTCGAAGGTCCGCGAGCGCATCCGCCGTCTCGAGGAGGAGGGCTACGGCCGCTATCCGATCTGCGTCGCCAAGACGCAGTACTCTTTTTCGAGCGACCCGAGGTTGCGCGGCGCCCCGACCGGGCACGTGGTCACGGTGCGCGAGGTTCGCCTGTCCGCCGGCGCCGAGTTCATCGTGATGATCTGCGGCGACATCATGACGATGCCGGGCCTGCCGCGCGTCCCCTCGGCCGACAAGATCGACATCGGCCCGGACGGCAAGGTCGTCGGCCTGTTCTGATGCCCGTGCGCCGCGACTCTCATCGCCGTCCCGCGGTCGCGCTCGCCGCCGTCGCGTGCCTCGCGGGCGGCGGCGCGACCGCACTCTTCGCCGCCCGCCCGGCGCTCGCCGCCACCGCGGCGCCCGCCCCGGCGGCGGCCGGGACGGCGATGCCCGCGAGCCTGTTCAGCGGCCTGGCCTGGCGGCTGATCGGGCCGTTCCGCGGCGGGCGGACACGGGCGCTCGCCGGCGTCCCCGGTGACCCCGCGGTGCTCTACGTCGGCGCCGTCGACGGCGGCGTGTGGAGATCCCGCGACGACGGTCGCACCTGGCGGCCGATCTTCGACGCCGAACCGACCCAGTCGATCGGCGCGATCGCGGTGGCACCGTCGGATCCGAGCGTCGTGTACGTCGCGAGCGGCGAGGGGCTGCAACGCCCCGACCTCTCGATCGGTGACGGCATCTACGGATCCACCGACGCCGGCAAGACCTGGCGGCACCTCGGTCTCGACGACGGCGAGCAGATTCCCTCGATCGCGGTCGACCCGCGGAACCCGCAGCGCGTGTATGCCGCGGTGCTCGGGCACCCGTACGGGCCCAGCACCGAGCGCGGGATCTTCCGCTCGCTCGACGGTGGCCGGACCTGGCGCAAGGTTCTGTACCTCGACCGCGATACCGGCGGCTCCGAGGTCGTGATCGATCCCAAGGACCGCCGGATCGTCTACGCGGCGATGTGGCGGGCGCGACAGGCGCCCTGGGAGGATCACAACGCCGAGGGCGGCGCCGGCGGCGGCCTGTACCGCTCCACCGACGGCGGCGACACCTGGCACAAGATCGGTCGGGGTCTGCCCGCCAACCTCGTGCAGGTGAACGTCGCGATCGCACCGAGCGAGCCGAACCGACTGTACGCGGTATTTTCGACGACCGAGCACAGCGGCTACGAGTCCGGCGCCGGGATGGGGCTCGATCGCTCCGACGACGG
>JAKBCG010000223.1 GCA_021808035.1 Pseudomonadota bacterium | reverse complement strand
TGCAGAGATCCGAGCGCGACCGCGCTGCCCTGCATGTCGGTGTGCATCTCGAGCATGCCCGCGTGCGTCTTGAGGTTCGTGCCGCCGGTGTCGAAGCAGATGCCCTTGCCGACCAGGCACAGGTCCGCGCGGCCTGCGCCGCGCGGGCGGTACGACAGGCGCGCGATTCCCGCATCGCGCGCGGCGTTGCCGCGTGCGACCGCGAGGAACGCGCCCGCGCCGAGCCGTCGCAGGCGTGTCTCGTCGTAGAACTCGAACGTCAGGCCGTTGCGACGCGCGTACTCGGCGAGCAGGCGGCGGTAGGCGGCGGCGTCGAGCAGGTTCGGCGGCAGCGCGGTCAACCAGCGCGCGAGATTGTTGCCGGCGGCGCTCGCGAGCTCGCGGTCGAGACCGGTCGGCCGCGCCGGTGCGGCGAGATCGATGCGTTCGAGCGCCGAACCCGGCGACTCGGCTTTGAATCGAGGCAGGTCGAACGCGGCCGCCTGCAGCGCGGCGACGCCCGCCCGCAGTCCCGCATCCGCGAGCCCGGGCGCGAGCCCTTGCGCGAGGAGCAGCACGCGGCGGGGCGAGTCCTCGAGGGCGGCGCGCGCGGCTTTGCCGGCCGCGAGCAAGCGCTCGTACGGGCTCATCGCCGCGTCGATGATCGCGACCGCGACACGCGTTTCGCGATGCGCGCCGAAGTTGCCGGTGAACGCATCGCCCGGACGGCGTCGCTTCGCGTCGAACGCGCGGCGCAACGCGGGCGATGCGTCCCCGAGCGCGGCCCAGTCGGCCCGCGACGGTGCCGCCGGCAGCAGCAGGAGCGCCGCCGGGTGACGGGCGATCGTCGCCGCGCTCGGACGGGAGCGGATCACGCGAACCGGCACGAGCAGGCGCTCGAGTGGCGGGCGCGCCGACATTTCGTGTGAACGCAAGCGTCGAGCTCGCTTGACCATGAAAAATCAAACCCCGAAGATAGCGCTTTGGTGAAACATCGGTGGTCGAGACGGCGCCGGCGCCGCGACGCATCCGTCAGTTTAACAGGACGCGCGCGCCGCTGCATGGCGCCCGCCACCCCGAAGGCTCCCTATGACCGAACGATCGCCCTACGAAGACATCGATCCGACCGAGACCCAGGAGTGGCTCGAGTCGATCGACTCCGTGATCCGCGCGCAAGGATCGCAACGAGCGCACTTCCTGCTCGAGAAGCTCGTCGACTTCACGCGCCGCTCCGGCACCTACCTGCCGTTCAAGCCGAACACCGCGTATCTCAATACGATCTCGAAGATCCACGAGCCGGAGTACCCGGGCGATCGCGCGCTGGAGCGGCGCAACGAAGCCTACATGCGCTGGAATGCGATGGCGATGGTCGTACAGGCGAACCGCGCGAACGCCGAGTTCGGCGGCCACATCGCGACCTATGCCTCCGCGGCCACGCTGTACGAGGTCGGGTTCAATCACTTCTGGCGCGCGCGCAGCGCCAAGCATCCGGGCGACCTCGTGTTCATGCAGGGGCATTCGAGCCCGGGCATCTATGCGAGGGCGTACCTCGAGGGGCGCCTCGGCGAGGCCGAACTCATGCGATTCCGCCGCGAGGTCGCGGGGGGCGGTCTCTCCTCGTATCCCCATCCGTGGCTGATGCCCGATTTCTGGCAGTTTCCGACGGTGTCGATGGGTCTCGGACCGATGAACGCGATCTTCCAGGCGCGATTCATCCGTTACCTGGAGCATCGGGGCTTGATGCCGGACTCCGACCGCAAGGTCTGGTGCTTCCTCGGCGACGGCGAGATGGACGAGCCGGAATCGATGGGCGCGTTGACGATGCCGGTGCGGGAGAAGCTCGACAACCTGATCTTCGTGATCAACTGCAACCTGCAGCGCCTCGACGGCCCGGTTCGCGGCAACGGCAAGATCATCCAGGAACTCGAGGCCGCATTCCTCGGTGCCGGCTGGAACGTGATCAAGGTGCTGTGGGGATCGCGCTGGGATCCGCTCCTCGAGCGCGACTCGAAGGGCTTGCTGAAACGCCTGATGGAGGAGTGCGTCGACGGCGAATACCAGAACTTCAAGTCGAAAGGCGGCGCCTACACCCGCGAGCACTTCTTCGGCAAGTACCCGGAGCTTCGCGAGATGGTCGCGAACATGTCGGACGAGGAGATCTGGCGCCTCAATCGCGGCGGACACGATCCGCAGAAGGTGTACGCGGCGTATGCCGCCGCGGTCGCGCACCAGGGAGCGCCGACCGTGATCCTCGCGAAGACCGTGAAGGGCTACGGGCTCGGCAAGGGCGCCGAGGGGATCAACGCGGCGCACCAGCAGAAGAAGCTCAACGAGGATTCGCTGAAGGACTTCCGCGATCGGTTCAACATCTCGATCACCGACCAGGAGATCGAGGGACTCTCGTTCCGCAAGCCGCCTCCGGACAGCGAGGAGATCCGCTACCTGCAGGAGCGACGCCGTGCGCTCGGCGGCTATCTCCCTGCGCGCACCGACGAGGCGCCGCCGTTGATCGTGCCGCCGCTGGAGTCGTTCAAGGCGCTGCTCGATGGCACCGGTGAACGGGAGATCTCGACGACGATGGCGCTGGTGCGGCTGCTGACCGCGCTCGTGAAGGACAAGAACGTGGGGCCGCACGTCGTGCCGATCGTTCCCGACGAGGCGCGGACCTTCGGGATGGAGGGCATGTTCCGCCAGATCGGCATCTACTCGTCGGTCGGCCAGTTGTACACGCCCCAAGACGCGGACCAGCTGATGTACTACCGCGAGGACAAGAAGGGCCAGATCCTCGAGGAAGGGATCAACGAGGCCGGTGCGCTGTGCTCATGGATCGCCGCGTCGACCGCGTACTCGAACCACGGGATCAACATGATTCCGTTCTACGTGTTCTACTCGATGTTCGGCTTCCAGCGCGTCGGCGACTTCATCTGGGCCGCGGGCGACAGCCAGGCCCGCGGGTTCCTGATCGGCGCGACGGCGGGGCGCACGACGCTCGCGGGCGAGGGTCTGCAGCACCAGGACGGCCACAGTCAGCTCGTCGCGACCACGGTGCCGAACTGCGTCGCCTACGATCCGACCTTCGCGTACGAGCTCGCGGTGATCGTGCACGACGGCATGCGGCGGATGTACCAGGAGCGCGAGAGGGTCTTCTACTACATCACCTGCATGAACGAGAACTACCCGCACCCGCCGATGCCGGCCGGCGTCGAGCAGGGCATCCTGAACGGGATGTACCTGCTGCAGATCGGCGGCCGGGGCAAGGTGCGCGCCACTTTGTTCGGGTCCGGCACGATCCTGCGCGAGGTGATCGCGGCGGCCGCGATCCTCGAAGGCGATTTCGGCGTCCCGGCGGACGTGTATTCGGTGCCGAGCTTCAGCGAGCTGCGCCGCGAGGCGCTCACGGTCGAGCGCTGGAACATGCTGCATCCGGAGGAGCCGCCGCGCAGGCCGTACGTCGTGCAGGCATTGGGAGACCGGGAGGGGCCGTTCGTCGCGGCGACCGACTACGTGAAGACGGTTCCGGACCAGATCCGCCAATGGGTGCCGGGGCGCTACGTCGTGCTCGGCACCGACGGGTACGGCCGCAGCGACTCGCGGGCCGAGCTGCGGCGGTTCTTCGAGGTCGATCGACACTACATCGTCGTCGCCGCGCTGAAATCGCTGGCCGACGAAGGCAAGATCGACCGCGACACCGTGGTGCGGGCGATCAAGCAGTTCGGGATCGACCCGGACAAACCGAATCCTCCGAGCGTTTAGGCGCAACATCGTGTCCCAAATCATCGAAATCCGCGTGCCCGACATCGGCGGTTTCACCGACGTCGGCGTGATCGACGTCCTCGTCGCCGAGGGGCAGACGATCGCGAAGGAAACCCCGTTGATCACGCTGGAGACCGAGAAGGCGACGATGGACGTGCCGTCGCCCGAGGCCGGCCGCGTCGCCGCGCTCAAGGTCCGGCGCGGCGACAAGGTGTCGCAGGGATCGGCGATCCTGATGCTCGAGGTCGAGTCAGCCGTGGCCGCGTCCCCGCCGGCGGCGCGATCGACGTCCGCGGCGGCTGCGCACCCGGCCGAGGTCCCGCCATCGACGAATGCCGCCCCGCCGTCCTCGATCACCGCAGCCCCGCCGGCGGCTCGGGATGCCGCCGCTTCTCCGGCGACGGTCGTGCACGCGATCGACGAGGCGGGCTTCTCGCGGGCCCACGCGAGCCCGTCGGTTCGCAAGTTCGCGCGTGAACTCGGCGCCGACCTCGCGAGCATCCACGGGACGGGGCCGAAGGGCCGGATCACGGTCGACGACGTGAAGGCGTACGTGAAGCGATTGCTGGGCGCACCGTCCGTCGCCGGCGCGTCGTCGGGTCTGCCGAAGGTCGCAGCCGTCGATTTCGCCGCATTCGGGCCGGTCGAGGTCGCGCCGCTGTCGCGAATCCAGCGGATTTCCGGCGCTCGTCTGCAGGCGAGTTGGGTGAACCTGCCGCACGTGACGCAGCACGAACTCGCCGACATCACCGCGCTCGACGCCGAGCGGCGGCGGATGCAGGACAAGGCGGCCGACGTGGGCGTCAAGCTCACGGTGCTCGCGTATCTGGTGCGCGCCTGCGTGCTCGCGCTGAAGGAGTTCCCGCGATTCAACGCCTCGCTCGATCCGAGCGGCGAGAACCTGGTGTTGAAGCGCTATTTCCACGTCGGTTTCGCGGCGGACACGCCGAACGGGCTCGTCGTGCCGGTGATCCGCGATGCGGACCGGCTCGGGCTGCTCGACGTCGCCCGTGCGCTCGCGACGTTGTCGGCCAGCGCACGCGCGGGCAAGCTCACC
>JAKBCG010000222.1 GCA_021808035.1 Pseudomonadota bacterium | reverse complement strand
GTCGCTGTGGGGCGCGCTGCTCGGCGGCGGCAACCTCGTGTACCACGCCGCCGGCTGGCAGGAAGGCGGGTTGACCGCGTCCTACGAGAAGTTGGTGCTGGACGTCGAGATGCTGCAGATGCTGGTCGAGTTCCTGCAGCCGATCGTGGTCGACGAACCCGAGCTCGGCCTCGACGCGATCGCCCGCGTGCCGCCAGGCGGGCATTTCTTCGGCGACCCGCACACGCTCGCTCGCTACGAGAACGCGTTCTACCGCCCGCTGGTGTCCGACTGGCAGGGGTTCGAGGCCTGGACCGCGGCCGGCGCGCGCGACGCCGCGCAGCGCGCGACCGAGGTGTGGAAGCGCGCGCTCGACGAGTACCAACAGCCGCCGATGGATCCGTCGATCCGCGAGGCGCTCGACGCCTACGTCGCGCGGCGGCGCGAGGCGATCGGCGACGCGGAGCCCTGAGCCGTGGACGCTAGCCGGTGGTTCCGTTGCGCGCGGGCCCCACCGCATTGCGGGTCTTGCCCGAGCGCCACAGCGCGTCGCCGAGGTAGATCGCGACGCCGATCCAGACGAGACCGAAGCCGATCGCCCGATCTCGACCGAAGGGTTCGTGATACAGCCCGACGCCGAGCGCGAGCACCACCGTCGGCATCGAGTACTGCAGGATCCCGAGCAGGGACAGCGGAATGCGCCGGGCCGCGGCCGCGAACAGCAGCAGCGGAATCGCAGTCACCGGCCCCGCGGCCATCAGCGCGAGCCGCAGGCCCCAGCTCCCGCGCAGGAAGGCGTCCGCGCCGTGGGAGCCTTCCCACGCAAGGTAGCCGAGCGCGAGCGGCAGGAGCGCCGCGGTCTCGAGGGTCAGTCCTTCGAGC
This sequence comes from Pseudomonadota bacterium, assembly GCA_021808035.1. GTDB lineage: Bacteria > Pseudomonadota > Gammaproteobacteria > Steroidobacterales > Steroidobacteraceae > Bog-1198. The sequence goes on along the minus strand of JAKBCG010000222.1, from coordinate 3,941 downwards.
GAGCCGAGCGGGGCGGTCTTGCGCATCAAGCCGTACAGCGTGAACGTGAGCGCGAGCGACAGCGCAATCCATGGCAGGTGCCCGGCGGCGACGGTCATCCAAAGTACACCGCCCGCCGCGACCGCGACCGCGCCCCACTGGGCGGGTCGCAGCCGCTCGCCCAGCACGAGCGCGCCGACCACGACGCTCATCAACGGATTGATGTAGTAGCCGAGGCTCGCATCGACGACGTGTCCGGCGTTGATCGCCCAGATGTACAAACCCCAGTTGTTCGCGAGCAGGAACGCGCTCAGTGCGAATCGGGCGATCAGGGACGGGCGCTCTCGCACCGCACGCACCCAGCCGAAATGCCGCTTCACGACGAGCACCGCGGTCAGCAGCACGAGCGACCAGACCATCCGGTGCGCGAGGATCTGCAGCGGCGGAACGCGGATCAGCGCCTTGAAGTAGAGCGGGAACAGGCCCCAGAGCAGGTACGCGCCGAGGGCGTAGGCGACGCCCCAATTCATGTCGACACCTCGCGGGTTCGCGCCGCAGGCGCGGGTCGCGAAGCGTCCATTGCGGGCGCGCGCTGACCGGTCCGGTCGCGGCGCCGCAGTATACCGGAGATCCGGCCGGTCGATGAGTCCGGTATGATCGCCCGGCCATGCGTGCAATCGAGCCGGCGACGGACGCAGCGTGACGCGCGATCAGGTCGGGCGGGGCATCGCGCTCGGTGCGCTCGGCTACTCGTTGTTCGCATCGCACGACGCGGCCACCAAGTGGCTGGTCGAGGCGATCCCGGTCTGGCAGATCCTGTTCTTCCGCAGCGTGCTCATCGTCCTCGGCTGCACCGCGATCGGCCGCCGCGCGGTCTGGCGGCGGGTGGTCACGTCGCCGCATCGTGGCGCGCTCACGCTGCGCGCGGCGCTGGTGCTGATCGCGTGGCTCGCCTACTACACGGCGGCGAAGACGCTGCCGCTCGCCCAGCTGCTGACGCTTTACTTCGGCGCCCCGGTGGTGACGACGCTGCTCGCGATGCCGCTGCTCGGCGAGCGCGTCAGCGGCGCGCGCTGGATCAGCGTGCTCCTCGGCTTCGCCGGCGTGCTGGTGGCGGCGGAGCCGACGCGGCTCCATGCGTCCCGGGCGACCGCGCTCGTGCTCGCGGCCGCGGCGATCTGGGCTTACACCGTGATCCTGATGCGGCAGATCGCCCAGCGGGAGCCCTCGATCGTGCAGGTGCTCGCGCAGAACCTGTTCTACCTGGTCGTGACCGGTGGCCTGTCGCTCGCGACCTGGGTCCCGCCGCACGGCCTGCAATGGCCGCTCCTGCTGCTCGTCGGCGTGCTCGGCGGCGGGGGGCAGTTCTTCCTGATCGAAGGGGCGCGGTTCGCGCCGGCGGCGATCATGGCGACCGTCGAGTACACTTCGCTGATCTGGGCGTTCGTGCTCGGATATTGGGTGTTCGGCGACGTGCCGCGGCGCTCGGTGTGGATCGGCGCGGCGTTGATCCTGCTGTCGGGCTTGCTGATGCTCTGGCGGGAGCGCCGCCGGGTGTTCCGGGAGGACTAGCGGATGCGGTCGACGGCGAGGATTTCGCGCGCAGCGCTGCTGCTCGCCGTGGTCCCGTTCATCGGACTCGACCTGACGGTCGCCTGGTGGGACCGGATCCGGCCGACGGTCGCCGGCCTGCCGTTCAACCTCGCCTGGGTGATCGGCTGGACGGCGCTGACGCCGCTGTGTCTGTGGGGCGCGCACCGCCTCGACCGGCGCCGCGTCGCCGATCCAGGCGGGGAAGGTCCATGAACGCCGGACCGATCACGGTCGCGACGATTCTGCTGATCGTGGTCGGTGGCGCCGCGATCGGGGTCCTCGCGGGCTCCCATCGCCGGATGGACCTCGAGCAGTGGACCGTCGGCGGGCGGCAGTTCGGGGTGCTGCTCGTCTGGCTGTTGATGGCCGGCGAGTTCTACACGACGTTCACGTTCCTCGGCGCGAGCGGTTGGGCCTATTCGCGCGGTGCGCCGGTCTACTACGTGCTCGCGTACCAGCCGTTGAGCTGCGTGGTCGGGTATTTCCTCGCGCCACGGATCTGGGAGCTCGGGCGCGCCTACCGCGCGCAGACGCTCGCGGATTTCTTCACGGCGCGGTTCTCGAGCGAACGGCTCGGTGCGCTCGTCGCGCTCGTCGGTATCGTGTTCCTGATCCCCTACCTCGAACTGCAGCTGACCGGTCTCGGCGTGATCGTCGAGGTTGCGAGTGCGCACACGGTAGGACGCGTGCCGGCGATGCTGACCGCGTTCGTGCTGGTCGCGGTGTTCGTCTACACCAGCGGCATTCGCGGCGTCGCCTGGGTCAGCGTGCTCAAGGACGCGCTGCTGCTCGCGGTCGTGATTGCGGTCGGCGTCGTGATCCCGCAGCGGTATTTCGGCGGGATCGGTCCGATGTTCCGCACGCTCGCGCGGGTCGCGCCGCGCTCGCTCGTGCTGCCGGGAAACACCGTGCAGCTGGGCCATGCCTGGTTCGCGACGACGGTGCTGCTGACCGCGTTCGGTGCGCCGGTGTGGCCGCACCTTTTTGCGGCGAACCTGAGCGCGAAGAGCGCGGACACCTTGCGGCGCAACGCGATCGTGATGCCCCTGTACGGGCTCACGATCCCGCTCGTGATCTTCGTCGGCTTCGCCGCGACCGTGGTCCTGCCGGGACTGCGCGACGGAGACCTGTCGATGCTCGCACTCGTCGCCAAGACCTTTCCGGCCTGGGTGCTCGGGATCGTCGGCGGCGCCGGCGCGCTGACCGCGATGGTGCCGTCCGCGGTGCTGATCTTGTCGGCGGCGACGCTGTTCATGAAGAACGTGGTCCGGCCGCTGCTCGCGCCGGCGCTCGACGACCGAGGGGTCGCCCGCGGGGCCCGCTGGACGGTGTTCGTCGTCACCGCGATCGCACTGGGCTTGGCGATTCGTGGTTCGAGCACCCTGGTTGCGCTGTTGCTGATCGGCTACGCCGGCGTCGCCCAGTTCCTTCCCGGGGTGCTGCTCGGCGCGTTCTGGTCGCGGACCACGATGCGCGGGGTCGCGTGCGGACTCGTCGTCGGCCTCGCGATCGTCGCCGGCTTGATGCTGAGCGGGCGCGATCCTTACCGCGGCCTGAACGCGGGGTTCCTCGGGCTCTGCGCGAATTTCGCGTGCGTGTTCCTCGTCAGCGCCGCGGCCTGGGTGCCGGCGCCGGCGCGAGCGCGGGCAGGATGAGTTCGAAGGGCCGGATGTCGGCGGCGAGCCACTGGTGCAGCGTCTCGGCGAGTTCGATCGAGATCCGATCGCCGAACGCGGCGAGCTGACGCAGCATCCGGCGCAGCTGCGGGACGTCGACCTCGCGGGCCCCGATGACCCGCAGGCGCAGCTTCGACGGCGTCGCATCGAGGAGAGCGCGCAGGTGGCGCGCGGCCCGCGCGAGCTGCCGGCGGCTGCGTCCGGCATGGACCGACAGGGTCAATACGGGCACGCCGTCGGATTCGCCACGATCGGTCAGCGCGAGCCGGGCGCGGTCGCGGGAGCGCGTGATGAACGCGCCGAGTCGGGCGATCTGTGCGTCCCATGCGGTCGCCGAGTCCGGCTCGGCCGGGCCGAAGTGCCGGTCGACGTAGTCGCGCATCGACAAGCCGACGATCCAGTCCGCGATCGCGACCGGTATCTTCGAGGGTGATCGCCACGGGAGCGACCGCAGGAACCAGCCGATCCGCCGAGGGCCGCCGCGCAGCAGGCCCTGGCGTGCGAAGCGCAGCAGGATCCGGGTCGCCTCGATCGCGCCGTAGCCGGTGCCGCCGTCGGCGCGTCCGAGGTCGCGCATCTTGTTCGCGATCCGGGTGCCGATCGCCGCGTCGGACACCAGCCGCCGGTACAGCCGGCGGTATTCCTCGACGAGCGTCGCGTGGCTCATGTTCAGGGGCACGACGTTGGTGCCGA
>JAKBCG010000221.1 GCA_021808035.1 Pseudomonadota bacterium | reverse complement strand
TGAGCAAACTCAAGATCGCCGGCTTCAAGTCGTTCGTCGACCCGACGACGATCTCCTTTCCGAGCAACCTCATCGGCGTGGTCGGACCGAACGGCTGCGGTAAATCGAACATCATCGATGCCGTGCGCTGGGTGATGGGCGAGATCTCCGCGAAGCACCTGCGCGGCGAGTCGATGTCGGACGTGATCTTCAACGGCTCGTCCGCGCGCAAGCCGCTCGGGGCGGCATCGGTCGAGCTGGTGTTCGACAACGCCGACGGATCCCTCGGCGGACAGTACGCGAATTACGGCGAAATCGCGCTGCGGCGCACGGTCAGTCGCGATGGCACGTCCGACTACTACATCAACGGCGTCAAGGTCCGCCGCAAGGACATCACCCAGCTGTTCCTCGGCACCGGCGTCGGATCCCGCAGCTACGCGATCATCGAGCAAGGGATGATCTCGCGCGTGATCGAGGCGAGACCCGACGATCTGCGCGCATTCCTCGAGGAAGCGGCGGGCATCTCGCGCTACAAGGAACGCCGGCGCGAGACCGAGAACCGCATCGCCCAGACCCGCGAGAACCTCGATCGGCTGAACGACCTGCGCGAGGAGGTCGACAAGCAGATCCGTCATCTGCAACGGCAGGCGGCGACCGCGAAGCGCTACCAGCAGCTGGTCGAGGAGCAGCGCAAGCTCCACGCGGAGGCGCTCGCGCTGCGCCTGCGCGGACTGGACGCGGAGCGGACCGGGCGCGAAGCCGTGGTCACGCGCGACGAAGCGCAGTTGCAGGCGGTGGTCGCCGACTTGCGCGAGGCGGAAGCCGGGATCGAGCGCACCCGGAGCGAACGGGCCGCGGCGGCGGACGCGGCCGGCGCGATCCAGGCGCGCCTCTACGCCGCGAGCGGCGAGGTGACCAAGGTCGAGCAGAACATCCGGCACCAGCGCGAGACGCGCCAACGCCAGCGGCAGGACCTGGAGCGGATCGATGCGCAGGCCCGCGACCTGGCCGAGTCGATCGAGCGCGACCGCGGCACGATCGCGACCCTCGCCGGGGACCTGGCGACGATGGTGCCCGCGCTCGATGCGGCGCACGCCGCGGAGCGCGGGGCGGCCGGTGCGCTCGCGGCGGCCGAGCAGGCGCTTGCGGCCTGGCAACAGGCCTGGAACGCGCATGCCGAGTCGGTCGCCGTCGGCGAGCGGCAGACCCAGGTCGAGCGGGCCCGGATCGAGCAGCTCGAGGGCCAGCAGCGCCATCTGCTGCTGCAGCGGCAACGGCAGCGCGACGAGCAGGGACAACTGCAGGACGCCAAGCCCGAGGCCTCGCTGGAAGCGCTCGAGGCGGACGCCAGCCGCGCCGAGGCGGCCGCGCGCCGCGCCCAGGAGGATCTGCACGCGGCGCTCGCGGATCTGTCGCGCTCCCGCGACGACGAGCGCTCGCTCGCGCAGTCGGTCAGCGACGCGCGGACGCGCTGGCAGAACGCGGTCAGCACGCAGGTCTCGACCGAGGCGCTGCAGCAGGCGGCGCTCGGCAAGGCGTCCGGCAAGGTCGCCGAGTGGCTGCGCGCGAAGTCTCTGGACGGTGAATCGCGGCTCGCGCAGCAGCTGCGCGTCGAGCGGGGCTGGGAGCGCGCGGTCGAAACGGTGCTCGGCACCTATCTCGAAGCGGTGTGCGTCGACGGCCTGACGGACGTGGCCGAGATCATCGGCAGCTTCGACGGCGGCCATCTCGCGTTCGTCGAGCGCGGGACCGAGGCGCCCGAGGCCCCGGTGGATTCGCTGCGCGCGAAGGTGCGGGGTGCCGCGGCGCTGGAATCGCTCCTCGCGCGGGTGTTCGCGGCCGAGGATCTGCGCGACGCGCTCGCGCGGCGCACGACGCTCGCGCCCGGCGAGTCGCTGGTGACCCGCGACGGGATCTGGATCGGACGCGACTGGTTGCGGGTCGCGCGCGATCACGACGTCCACGAAGGAGTGATCGGACGCGAGGAGAATCTGCGCGAGATCCGTGGCCAGGTCGCCTCGCTCGCGCAGGAACTGCACGATCTGGAGAAGCGCCACGCCGAGGTTCGCGAGCGGATCCGCGAGCACGAGGATCGGCGCGAACGACTGCAGGGCGACGTCAATCGATTGCACCGCGAGCACCTGGATCGCCGTTCGGCGCGGGACACCGCGCGCGCGCGCGCGCAGGACGCCGCCCGGCGGCTCGCGATGCTGCAGACCGCGCTGGAGGACGTGCGCACCGAGATCGATCGGACCGAAGTCGACGTGCGCGCCGCGCGTGCGCGGATGGAGGGCGCGATCGATGCGCTCGCCGCGCTCGAGCCGGCGAGGGTCGAGCTCGAGGCGCGCCGCGAGCGCCTGCGCGCGGACCTGCAGGACGCGCGAGGCACGGCGGCCGACACGCAGCGGGGTGCGCGCGAGCTCGCGTTGCAGGTGCAATCGCGCCGCTCGACGCACGACTCGCTGATGGCGGGACTCGCGCGGGTCGAGGCGCAGCTTGCTGCGGTGCGCCAGCGGCGCGACGAGCTCGCGGCGCAGCTCGCCGACGGCGACGCGCCGCTCGTCGCGCTCGAGGCCGAGTTGGAGGCGGCGTTGCGGTCGCGCAGCGCGATCGACCGCGAATTGCAGGCGGCGCGACTCGCGGCGGACGAGATCGACGCGAAGCTCCGCGATCTCGAGCAGCACCGGAGCGCGATCGACGAGCGGGTCGAGAACGCGCGGACCGCGCTCGACGCCGCGCGGCTCGCGGCGGAGCAGGTGCGCGTACGGCGGGAAGGCGTCGGCGAGCAGCTCGCGGCGACCGGTTTCGAGCTCGACACCCTGATCGCCGGCCTCGCGCCGGAAGCGACGACCGATGCCTGGGACGCGACGCTCGCCGAGATCGGCGCCAGGATCGAACGGCTTGGTCAGGTGAACCTCGCGGCGATCGACGAGTTCAAGGAGCAGTCGGAGCGCAAGGACTACCTGGATCGGCAGTTCAAGGATCTGACCGACGCGCTGGAGACCCTGGAAACGGCGATGCACAAGATCGACCGCGAGACGCGGACGCGATTCCAGGACACGTTCGATCGGGTGAACGCCGGCTTGAAGGAGAAGTTCCCCCGACTGTTCGGCGGAGGCCACGCCTACCTCGAACGGGTCGGCGAGGAGACCAACGCCGCCGGCGTCGCGGTGATGGCGCGGCCGCCGGGCAAGCGCAACAGCACGATCAGCCAGCTGTCGGGTGGCGAGAAGGCGCTGACCGCCGTCGCGCTGGTGTTCGCGATCTTCGACCTGAACCCGGCGCCGTTCTGCCTGCTCGACGAGGTCGACGCGCCGCTCGACGAGAACAACGTCGGGCGGTTTTGCGAGATCGTCCGGGAGATGGCGCGCTCGGTGCAGTTCGTCTTCATCACCCACAACAAGACGACGATGGAACTCGCATCGCAACTGGTCGGCGTCACGATGAACGAGCCGGGCGTGTCCCGGCTGGTGGCGGTCGACGTCGACGAAGCGGTGCGGATGGCGGCGATGTAGGAACGCGCACGTGGCGGAATTGCGCTGGATCTTGCTGGGACTCGGATTGCTGCTGATCGCCGGCATCTGGTGGCGGGGCGCCCGCGCGGGGGGCGCGACGGGTTCCAACCCCGACGCCCGCGAGCCACGCGGGGGCGCGGGACCGGATCCCTCGCGCACGCCGCCCGATGGACCGTCGTTTCGCGAGCCCGTGTTCGGCGAGGAGTTCGAGCTGCCGCCGCCGCGCGAACGGGCGGTGCCGCCGTTCGAGCCGCTCACGATCAGGACCGCCGATCTCGAGCCGTTGCCGGTCGTGGACGCGCCGTTCGTCCAGGAAATACCGATCGCCGCCGATCCGGACGACGACCCGGCGGAACCGCCGGCGGCCGCGCCATCGCGGCCCGTGCCGCCGATCCCGCCGCCGTCGCCGCTCGCGCCGCCGGTCACGCCGCCGCCGTCGCCATCCGTGCCGCCGCCGCCGGAGCGCGGCAGCGACGCGCGGATGATCGTGACCTTGCGGATTTGCGCGCTCGGCGACTCGCGCTGGTCGGGCAAGAAGCTCGCGGAGGCGCTCGAGATGCAGGGGCTCGCGTACGGTCGCTACCAGGTGTTCCATCGCAATCACGTCGACGGACAGAGCCTGTTCAGCGTCGCGAGTCTGCGGGAACCCGGGACGTTCGATCCGCAGACGATGCCGGCGCAGGAATTCCGCGGGATCACGATGTTCGCGGTGTTACCCGGACCGCTCGATCCGGTGCAGACGGTCGAGGCGATGATCGCGACCTCGCGGCGGCTCGCCGAGAGCCTCACCGGCATCGTTCAGGACGCGAGGGGCCTGCCGCTCTCGCCGCAACGCGCGGCGGCGTTGCGCGAAGAGGCCGCGCGATTCCACGCGACGCTCTCCTGAGGCGACGCGGGCGATGAGCGCGGGCGCACCCTCGGCACCCGACGCGGCCGTCCGGCGCGCCGCGGAACTGCGCCGGCTGATCGATCGCTACAATCATCGCTACTACGCGCTCGACGATCCGGAAGTGCCGGACGCCGAGTACGACCAGCGGCTGCGCGAGTTGCAGGCGCTGGAGGCCCGATACCCCGCGCTCGTGACCGCGGATTCGCCGACCCAACGGGTCGGCACGTCGCCGGTCGCGGCGTTCGCGGAGGTGCGGCATCGGCGTCCGATGCTCTCCCTCGACAACGCGTTCAGCGACGAGGAGGTGCGGGATTTCGATCGACGCGTGCGCGGGCGGTTGGGGACGGTGCCGGCGGTCGCGTACTCCGTCGAACCGAAGCTCGACGGGCTCGCGGTGAACGCCACCTACGAGGACGGCGTGTACACCCGGG
>JAKBCG010000220.1 GCA_021808035.1 Pseudomonadota bacterium | reverse complement strand
AGTCGATCCCGAGAATCCGGTAGCGGCGCCGATCGACGCCCTGACCGTCGCCGACCAGCGCGGACCACCACGCGCCGGGCTCGCCGGCGCTCACGACGCGGTGCCCGGAGATCCCGCCGATCGCGGCGACCATCGGCGCCTCCGACGGGCCTTCGATGCGGTACGCGACGCGCGCGCGGGGGAGCGAGCCGCCATGATGCATCGGCCAGTTCGCGGGCAATTCGAGGACGTCCTCGATGATCTCGAGGTTCGGGTTTCGGCTCGGGGTCGGCATCACGGCGACTCTCAACTCCTCCAGGGCTGATGGACTCCTGGGGAGCGACGCGCGACCCGTTCCGTGGAGCGGCATCGCGCGGCGACGCGCCGGGCGGCTCCGGCGGAGCGTGCACCTCGGCGGCTCATCTATCGGTGGGGCGCGCTCGTCGCGCCGTCCCGCAGGAGTTGGCACCGTTCCGGGCGACGGCGACGTCTCCCGAGGGTTGCCCCGGCTTCGAAGGGCCTTTCCCTCAGCCGGTCTAGATGAGCGCGCGGATCGTAAAGGAGCGTGGCCCGGGGCGTCAAGCGCCGCGCTGCGCGCCGCGACCCACGCCGCGGCCTTGCGCGGACGTCGTATTCATGTACTATTACGCTATTACATTCGACCACGCGGATCCTCCGATGAAGATCAACCGACCGGTGAGCCCCCGCCAGGAACGCGAGCACGAACGCTCGCTGTACGGCGCGATCCTCGCGCTGCGCGACCTCGACGAGTGCCGCAGTTTCTTCCGCGACCTGTGCACGCCCGCGGAGCTGCAGGCGATGGCCGACCGCTGGGCGGTCGCACTGCTGCTGCGCGAGGGCCTGCCGTACCGCGAGATCCACCGGCAGACCGGCGTCAGCGTGACCACGGTCGGACGCGTCGCGCGGTTCCTGACGAGCGGCAACGGCGGCTACCGCGCGATCGCCTCGCGCACCCCGCCGGGGCGCGGTCCATGAGCGCCGCGGCGCCGATGCGGCTGCGGATCGCGATCCAGAAGAGCGGCCGCCTGACCGACAGCTCGCTCGACCTGCTCGCGCGGTGCGGCCTGAAGTACACGCGCGGCAAGGACCAGCTGATGTGCTACGGGGAGAACATGCCGCTCGACGTGCTGTTCGTGCGCGACGACGACATCCCCGACCTGGTGCAGGAGGACGTCTGCGATCTCGGCCTCGTCGGCCTGAACGTGGTCGAGGAGAAGCGGCTGCGCTTCGAGGCGCGCGGGATCGCGCCGCTGTTCGAGCGGATCCGACCGCTCGACTTCGGCCGCTGCCGCCTCTGCATCGCGGTGCCCGACGGCTTCGAGTATCGCGGACCCGAGTCGCTCGGGGGCCGGCGGATCGCGACGACCTACCCGTCGATCCTCGCCCGCCACCTCGCGGCGCACGGCGTCGACGCGACGATCGTCGAACTGTCGGGCGCGGTCGAGATCGCGCCGCGGCTCGGCCGCGCCGATCTGATCTGCGACCTGGTGTCGACCGGCTCGACGCTCGCCGCCAATCACCTGCGCGAGGTCGCGACGGTGCTCGAGAGCCAGGCGGTTCTGATCCGCACGCCGGTGCCGATCGCGCCCGCGAAGCGCGATTGGACCGAGCGCCTCCTGATGCGGATCGACGGTGTCGAGCAGGTCAAGGGCAGCAAGTACATCATGCTGCACGCGCCGCGGGCGGCGCTCCCCGCGATCGCGAAGCTCCTGCCGGGAAGCGAGGCGCCGACGGTGCTGCCGCTCGACGGGCGCGACGACCGGGTCGCGGTCCACGCGGTCTGCCGGGAGACCGTGTTCTGGGAGACGCTCGAGCAGCTCAAGGCGATCGGCGCGAGCTCGGTGCTGGTGCTCCCGGTCGAGAAGATGCTCGCCTGAGGGGATGCGGCCCATGCGTATCCTCGATTGGCGGCGGGCGAGCGAGACCGAGCGGCGCGAGGCGCTGCGGCGCCCGGCGTTGCGCGACGCGGCCGCGGTGGACGCGGCCGTCCGCGACATCGTCGAGAAGGTGCGCCGCGACGGCGACGCGGCGCTGCGCGAGCTCACCCGGCGCTTCGACGGCGCGAGTCTCGAGACGCTGCGCGCGAGCGCGGCGGAGTTCGCGGCGGCCGAGCGCGAGCTCGGTGCGGACGCGGTCGCCGCGATCGACACCGCGATCGAGAACGTCCACCGTTTCCATGCCGCGCAGGCCACGCCCCCGGTCGTCGTCGAGACCGACGGCGTACGCTGCGAGCGGCGCACCGTGCCGATCGGCGCGGTCGGCCTGTACGTGCCGGCGGGCTCCGCGCCGCTGCCCTCGACCGCGATCATGCTCGCGGTGCCCGCGGCGATCGCCGGCTGCCCGGTGCGCGTCGTGTGCACGCCGCCGCGGCCGGACGGCGTGGTGCCGGCCGCGGTGCTGGTCGCCGCGCGCCGCGCGGGCGTCGACGCGGTGTTCAAGGTCGGCGGCGCGCAGGCGATCGCCGCGATGGCCTACGGCACCGCGACGATCCCGAAATGCGACAAGCTGTTCGGCCCGGGGAACGCGTGGGTCACGGCCGCGAAACTGCGGGTCGCGGCCGACCCGGACGGCGCCGCCGCGGACCTGCCCGCGGGCGTGAGCGAGGTGCTGATCGTCGCGGACGCGAGCGCGCGCGCGGACTTCGTCGCGGCGGACCTGCTCGCGCAAGCCGAGCACGGCACCGACGCGCAGGCGCTGCTGGTGACCGACGCGCCGGCGCTCGCGACCGCGGTCGCCGGCGAGATCGAGCGCCGGCGCGGCGCGCTGTCGCGCGGCGCGATCCTCGCGGGATCCATCCCCCACATGCGCGCGATCGTGGTCGAGTCGATTGGTGAGGCGCTGGCGATCGCGAACGCGTACGCGCCGGAGCACCTGCTGCTGCAGGTCCGCGAGCCGCGCGCATGGCTCGACTCGGTGCGCAACGCCGGCGCGGTGTTCCTCGGGGCTTGGTCGCCGGAGTCGGTCGGCGACTACTGCGCGGGCCCGAATCACACGCTGCCGACCTACGGCCACGCGCGCAGTCACAGCGGGCTCGGGCTCGAGGACTTCCAGAAGCGGATCACGGTGCAGGAACTCGACCCCGCCGGGCTTAGCCGGCTGGCCGGCGCCACCCGGACGCTCGCCGCGCTCGAAGGTCTCGACGCGCACGCCGCGGCGGTCACCGTCCGGCTCGAGGCGCTCGAGGCGGTGCGCGGATGAACGCGCTGGAGCGCCTCGCCCGGCCGGAGATCCTCGCGTTGGAGCCGTACTCGCATGCCGCCTGGCGGCCCGCGCTCACGCGCCTGCACGCGAACGAAGCACCGTGGCGACCGGCGGGCGACCGCAGCGAAGCGGGCCTGAACCGCTACCCGGAACCACAGCCCGCGGCACTCGTCGAGCGGCTCGCCGCGCTCTATGGCGTCGGCGCGGATCGCGTGCTCGTCGGGCGCGGCAGCGACGAAGCGATCGACGTGCTCTCGCGGATCTACCTGCGCGCGGGCGAGGACGCGATCCTCCACTGCCCGCCGACCTTCGGGATGTACCGGGTCGCGGCGCGGATCCAGGGCGCGGACGTGATCGAGGCGCCGCTGCGTCGCGCCGACGGCTGGCGCCTCGGCCCCGAGCGCGTGCTCGCCGCGTGGACGCCGCGGGTGAAGCTCGTGTACCTGTGCTCGCCGAACAACCCGACGGGCAACCGGCTCGACGCCGCCGCGATCGACGCGATCGCCCGCGCGCTCGACGGCCGCGCGATCGTCGTGATCGACGAAGCCTACGCCGAGTGGTCCGACGCGCCGAGCTTCGTGCAGCGCACCGACCGCTATGCGACGGTCGCGGTGCTGCGCACGCTGTCGAAGGCGTACGCGCTCGCGGGCGCGCGCATCGGCACGCTGATCGCGCCGCCCGCGTTGATCGGGATCGCGCGGCGGGTGATCCCCCCGTACGCGCTCGCGCAGCCGACGATCGAGGCCGCGCTCGCGGCGCTCGCCCCCGCCGCGCTGGCGGCGACGCGCGAACGGGTCGCCGCGCTGCTCGCCGAGCGCGACCGGGTCGCGCGCGAGCTCGCGCGCTCGCGCTGGGTCGAGACGGTGTGGCCGAGCGACGCGAACTTCCTGATGATCGACTGCGTCGATCCCGACGAGGTGATGCGCCGCAGCCTCGCGGCGGGGTTCATCCTGCGCGACCTGCGCGCTTACCCTGATCTGCCGCGGAGCCTGCGGGTCACGATCGGCTCGCGCGAGCAGAACGACGCGCTGCTCGCGAGCCTCGCGACGGAGGCGCGCGCGTGAACGGCCGCCGCGTCGTGTTCGTCGACCGCGACGGGACCCTGGTCGAGGAGCCGCCCGACCAGCAGGTCGACGCGCTCGAGAAGATCCGGCTGCGGCCGCGGGTCGTGCCGGCGCTGCTCGAGCTCGTGCATGCGGGCTTCGATCTCGTGATGGTGACCAACCAGGACGGGCTCGGCACCGCGAGCCTGCCGCGGGAGCGCTTCGACGTCGTGCAGCGGTTCATCCTCGACCTGTTCGGCTCGCAGGGCGTCGCGTTCGACGCGGTGTTCGTCTGCCCGCACCTGCCCGCCGACGGTTGCGACTGCCGCAAGCCGCGCACCGGACTGGTCGAGGACTACCTCGCGCGCCGGCCGATCGAGCGGGAACGCAGCTTCATGGTCGGCGACCGCGACACCGACCTCGAGTTCGCCGCGAACCTCGGGATCCACGGGCTGCGGCTCGGCGCGGACGGCGACGAGGAGCGCGGCTGGCCGGCGATCGCCCGGCGGATCCTCGCGACGGGGCGGCGCGCGAGCGTGCGGCGCGAGACCCGCGAGACCCGCATCGAGGTCG
>JAKBCG010000219.1:2519-4839 GCA_021808035.1 Pseudomonadota bacterium | reverse complement strand
CCCCGAGCAGCGCTCGATCACCTCGAGCGTCGTCCCGGGGATGAGCTTGAGCAGGTCGCGGGTCTTCAACCCCAGGTTCTGCACCCTGAGGTGGCAGGGCACGTGATACGCGACCTTGCCGAGCTCGCGCTGGAAATCGGTCCGCAGGAGACCGGCCTGGTGGCGCAGCATCAGGTATTCGAACGGATCGAACATGCGCTTGCGCACGGTCTGGACCGCCGCATCTCCGGGAAACATCAGCGGCAGTTCCTGCTTGAACATCAGCACGCACGAGGGGATCGCGGCGACGATGTCGTAGCCTTCCTCGATCACGCGCAGCATCGCCGGCATGTTCTCATCTTTCAGCTTTTCGACGGACTGCAAGTCACCGAGCTCGAGCTTGGGCATTCCGCAGCACTTCTCGGCCGGCACGAGCTTGACCTCGATGCCGTTGTGCTCGAGCACCGCGGCGAGATCCACGTCGATCTCCGGCTCGTTTCGGTTGCAGTAGCAGGTCGCGAAGATCGCGACCCGTCCGCGGGTCTGCGGTGTCGCGACGGGTTTGATCTCGGGTTTGGTGCGCCGGCCTTCGCGGCGGCGGAACGTGTCCGAGGGGTATTCGGGGACCGGGGCGTCGCGATGCACGCCGAGGGTCGCTTCGAGGAGGCGCCGGCCGGTCTTGGAGCGGTTGGCCGCGTTCACGACCGAGGCGACCACCGGGATCCCCGCGATCGCGCCGACCCGGTCAGTCGCGGACAGGATCTTGTCGCGCACGCGCGTCTCGCCGCGCTCGAACTTGACCGCCTTCGCGCGCAGCATCAGGTGCGGGAAGTCGATCGCCCAGGGGTGCGGCGGCACGTACGGGCACTTGGTCATGTAGCACATGTCGCAGAGGTAACAGTGGTCGACGACCTTCCCGTAGGCTTCTTTCGGCACGCCGTCGAGTTCGCCGCTCGGCGACTCGTCGATCGCATCGAACAGCGTCGGGAACGAGTTGCACAGGCTGAAGCAGCGCCGGCATCCGTGGCAGATGTCGAACACCCGCTCGAGCTCCTTCTGCAGCGCGCCCTCGTCGTGGAACGCGGGGTTCTTCCAGTCGATCGGATGGCGGGTCGGGGCCTCGAGGCCGCCTTCACGCGCCCCGCCGGCGGTCTGGTCGCTGCTCATGTCATTGACTCCGTTCGGGAATTCGTTGCCGTCGGGTGCGCTCGGCGCACCGACCCCGGCGCACCGACGCCGCGTCCGCGGCGCCGGCGAGCCGGCTGGGTGGCGTGGGTTACAGCGATTCCAGCGCCTTCGTGAAGCGGTTCGCGTGCGAACGCTCGGCCTTCGCGAGCGTCTCGAACCAATCCGCGATGTCGTTGAAGCCCTCTTCGCGGGCGGCCTTGGCCATTCCCGGGTACATGTCGGTGTACTCGTGGGTCTCGCCGGCGATCGCCGCCTTCAGGTTGTCCTTGGTGGGACCGATCGGCAGGCCGGTCGCCGGATCGCCGACCGCCTCGAGGTATTCGAGGTGCCCGTGCGCATGGCCGGTTTCCCCTTCCGCGGTGGAACGGAACACCGCCGAGACGTCGTTGAAGCCTTCGACATCGGCCTTGGCCGCGAAATACAGGTACCGACGATTCGCTTGCGATTCGCCCGCGAACGCGTCCTTGAGATTCTTCTCGGTCTTGCTGCCCTTCAGATGCATGAGTTTCTCCTTGGGAAATGTCCGAGTGAACTCGGTCGTGAGTCCGGGCTCGGATCGGGAGCGCCAAGCCTACTCGCGTTGCGTTGCAGGGAGAAGTCGTAAAAACCGATAGCCGCGATAGATGCCATCAATCGAGCGGTATTTGCGTTTACACTGTGCCGATGAGCAGCGAGTATCCGACCGCAGATCGAGGTTCAAGAGACGGAGCGGGCGCATTCGCGGCGCTGTTTCCGCCCGGGGTGGTCGCGATCGAGTGGCGCGGGGACTTCGAGCCCGAGGCGCTCTCCGAAGCCGAGTCCGAATCGCTCGGCCGCGCCGCGCCGCAGCGGCGGCGGGAGTTCGCAGCCGGCCGCGAGTGTGCGCGCCGCGCGCTGGCCCGCCACGGGGTCGCCGGCGCGGTGATCGGCCGGGGCGCGGACCGCCGTCCGCTGTGGCCGTCATCGTTCGTCGGCAGTATCGCCCACACCGCCGACTACGCGGCGGCTGCGGTCGCACACCGCAAAGATTTTGCGTCGCTCGGGCTCGATGTAGAGCGGCGCGAGGCGGTCGGCGAGCACCTGTGGCGGCGGATCGCGGTACCGGCCGAGCTCGACTGGATCGGGGGGCTTCCGGTGGACGAACGCGTGTCCGCGGCGACGCTCCTGTTCTCGG
>JAKBCG010000219.1:0-2509 GCA_021808035.1 Pseudomonadota bacterium | reverse complement strand
TGGCGCTCGAGGTGCGCAGCAGCGGCGCGGCGGACGAGGGCACGCTCGAAGTGCGCAGCAGCGGCGCCGTGCCGGCGTTACCCGCGTTGACCGCTCGCTATCGCTGGGACGGCCGTTACGTGCTGACCGCGGTCGCGGTGCCGGCGGATGCCGCTCCAGGCGAACGTGACCCGGACGAATTCGCCGACCAGCTCGTGCAGGGCGCTGTTGGACATCGATAGGGCCTCGGTGCTCGTGAGGAAATCGCGCCAGCTCACCGGCCGGGACGCCTCCGAATTGACCGGCGCGCCGACGACCGTGAGCCCGGTTGCCGCGAATTCATGTTCGGCCCGCCACAGGTGCGCGGCGCTCGAAACCAGCAGGATCCGGCTCACACGCGCCGCGCGCAGCAGCCGCGCCGCATTGCTCGCATTTTCGTAGGTGTCGTAGGCCCGATCGTCGACCCAGCGGGGCGTGATGCGGAAATTCCGAACGAGCGTGTCGCGCATCGCGCTCGCCTCGTTCTGATATCCGGTGACGAGCACCGGCAAGCCCGTCCGGTGCGCGAGCCACGCGCCGTAGGCGAGCCGTTCGAGAAGTTGCGAGTAGGCCGCCGGACCGCCGTACTCCGGCGCGAACGCGCGATGGGTCGGGCCCCCGAGGATCACGATCGCCTGCGCGCCGGTCGATGCGACCGCGGCGGGTGGCAGCGCCGGGACGCGTTCCGCGAGGCGCTCGAGCCGATCGGCGACGAACCCCGTCGACAGGAGCCAGAGTGCGACCACGCCCGTCCATACGAGCGCGCGCCCGAGCCGCGGCGCCCGCCGCCACGCGATCAGGCCCGCGATCACCACGAGCATCGGCGCCGCCGGTGGCAGGATCAGCTTGCCGAGGACCAGCTTCAGTCGTTCCATGCGGGGCCGATGCGGTACGCGGTCGGATTCAGCCGCCAGATCGCGAAGTTCAATACCCCGGCGAAGGCGACCCAGAGCGCGAGCGGCACGAGGCTCGCGCCCCCGCGCCGGTCGAGGCGCCAGAACCGCGTGATCGTCGCGAGGATCAGGAGCCACTGCGGGACGATGTCGACGAGGCCGAGGAGGGGTCGGTGCAGTCCGAAGAAGCACCACGACCACGCCGCGTTCAGCGCGAGCTGCATGAAGAATAGCGTGAGCGCGACCCGCCGTTCGGCGCCCGCCGGCGCATGACGCAGGATCCGCCAGGCGGCGTACGCCATCGATCCGTACAGCACCCCCCAGACGGGCCCGAAGATCGCATTCGGCGGATTGAAGGTCGGTTTCGCGAGCGCGGCGTACCACGGCGCGAGATTGGGGAGCGTTGCGCGCTGGCCGAGGAGCGCCGCGGCGACGACCGGCAGGAGCGCGCCCGCGGCGAGCGCTACGGGGTTGGCCCGCGCGCGCTCAGCGCGGGGCCATGCGGACGGCGCCATCGAGCCGGATCGTCTCGCCATTCAACATCACGTTCTCGATGATCTGCGCGACCAGTGCCGCGTACTCCTCCGGCCGGCCGAGCCGTGGTGGGAACGGGGTCTGCTTGCCGAGCGAATCCTGCGCCTCTTGCGGCAAACCTTTCATCATCGGCGTGAGGAACAAGCCCGGCGCGATCGTGACCACGCGGATCCCGGACGAGGCGAGCTCGCGCGCCATCGGCAGCGTCATCCCGACGATCCCGCCCTTCGAGGCCGCATAGGCGATCTGGCCGATTTGGCCGTCGAACGCGGCGACCGACGCGGTCATCACCACGACGCCGCGCTCACCCTCGGCGTTCGGCGCGTTGCGCTGCATCGCGACCACCGCGGCCTTCGTGACCAGCACCGTCCCGACCAGATTGACCTCGATCACCTTGCGAAACGCCGCGCCCGCGAGCGGGCCTTGCTTGCCGACGAGCCGTCCGGGCGTCGCGACGCCGGCGCAGTTGACGACGGCGTTCAACCCCCCGAGCCACTCGGCCGCGCGTGCGACCGCGGCATCGACCGCCGTCTCGTCGGTCACGTCGGTGCGCAGGAACGTCGCGCTCGCGCCGAGCGAGGCCGCGGCCGCCGCGCCCTGTGCGTCGTTCACGTCGAAGAGCACCGCCTTGCCGCCCGCGCGGACGATGCGCTCCGCGGTCGCGAACCCCAATCCCGAGGCGCCGCCGCTGACGATCGCGCGAATGTCGCTTATCTTCATGGAATGATCACTTCTCGCCGTTGATGAATCGATCGAGCTCGCGATGGAAATGCCGTACCCGCTGCTCCTGCTCCGACCAGAGCGGACCCCGGAAGCCGCGCGACTTCTGGCCGCGTTGCACGGCGGCCACCAAATCGACGTCCTGGTCCAGTACTTCCCCGAGGTTCGGCTTCACGTCGACCGGCACGCGCTCGATCTCGGGACGTGTCTCGCCGGAGAGGTCCGTGCCCTCGGGCAGGCCCATCCACCCGGGCACAGTGTAGCTCGGGTCGTCGACGTGGCGCACCATCGTCATGTTGTCGTAGTAGAAGCGCTCCGGATCGGTCGGATGCGGCAGGAAGCGC
>JAKBCG010000218.1 GCA_021808035.1 Pseudomonadota bacterium | reverse complement strand
CGCGGCGCGCGCAGGCACTCGGCGAGTGCCGCGTTGTGTCCGCAGACGAGCACGAGCTGCCGATCGCGCAGCCGCGCGGCAACCGCGCGCATCGCGCGCGAGCCATGCCCGCCGAACATCACGAGCCCGGTCGACCGGGCCGGGTCGAGACCGAGCCGGCGCATCGCGGCATCCCGGTCGAACGGCGGTGCACGATAGAACTCCGGACGGATGATCATGCCGCTGGTCGCATGTACGTAGCGCGGATCGCAGCCGGCCGCACGCGCCTGCTCGACCGCGCGCGCGGTGCCGCAGATCAGATGCTGCGAGATCCCCGGCTCGATCCAGAAGTGGGGTGGGAAATCCGCGAAGTCGGTGAGCACCGTCGCGTACGTGGCGCCCGGACGCGCCAGCGCAAGTGCGTCGTGCATCACCCGGTTGAAGTTCGGGACCAGCGAGACCACGAGATCCGGACGGGTCGCCCGCCAGTGCGACGCCAGCCGCGCGACCAGCGTGCCGCGGCACAGGCGGATCAGCGCCTGCAGCAGGCGCAGCTCGCGACCAAGGCCGATCGTCCAGCCGCTCGCGATTCGCGCGTTGTAGTAGTCCTCCGGTTTCATCCCGATCGTACGCTCGAACAGCCCATTAGGGTCGAGAATCTCGAACAGGTTCACGAGGCGCACGTTCCACGGCCGGTGTTGGCAGCGGATCGCCTCGTCGAGCGCGCCCGCCGCCGCCCGGTGCCCACCCCCGGCATTGAAGTACACCAGATCGATCGCCGCCATCGACGCACCTCGGCACGCTTGCGCCGGTCCGCGGCGCGAAGCGCCATCTTGCGCGACGCGCGTGACGGAACGATGACCGAGGATCACCGTTCGCCGCCGGGGGGCGGCCGGTGGAACGGTGGCGGATCAGAGGGGGTCGCGCGGTCGGCCCCGGTAGACGACGCCGACGCACGGATTCGCACCGAGCGCGTAGCATAGCTCCGCGGGGCGATCGATCGCCCAGAGCGCGAAATCGGCGCGCTTGCCGACTTCGAGGGTGCCGCGATCGTGCGCGACGCCGAGCGCGCGAGCCGCGTTCGCGGTCGCGCCACGCAACGCCTCGTCGGGTGTCAGCCCGAACGCGGTGCACGCCATCGCGAGCGCGAGCAGGATCGAGGTGCACGGCGACGTGCCGGGGTTGCAGTCGGTCGCGACCGCGATCCTCACGCCGGCGGCGCGCAGCGCGTCGACCGGCGGCGGATCGCGCTGACGCAGCGTGAAGTAGGCGCAAGGCAGCAACACCGCGACGGTGCCGGCCGCCGCCAGTGCGCGCACGCCGGCCGCGCCAACGTATTCGAGGTGATCGGCGGAAAGCGCGCCGAAGCGCGCGGCGAGTTCCGCGGCGCCGACGTCGCTCAATTGTCCGGCGTGCACGTGGACCGGCAGCCCGACCCGCCGCGCGGCGTCCAGGAATCGCGCGGTTTCCTCGGGCGTGAACGCGATGGACTCGCAGAACGCATCGACCGCGTCGGCGAGCCCGCTCGCGGCGATCCGTTCGAGCCATGCGCCGCCCGCAGCCTCAACGTAGGCGGCGCGCCGGGTGCGGTACTCCTCGGGCAATGCGTGCAACCCGAGATAGGTCGTGCGCACCGAGACCGGCCAGTCGCGCGCGATGCTGCGCGCGACACCGAGCATCCGGCGCTCGTTCTCCTCGTCGAGTCCGTATCCGGACTTGATCTCGATCGTGGTGACGCCTTCGGCGAGCAGGCGGCGAATCCGGTGCCACGCCCCCGCCCGCAGTGCCTCGGTCGATTCGCCGCGGGTCGCGCGCACGGTCGACTGGATGCCGCCACCGGCACGCGCGATCTCCTCGTAGCTCGCGCCGCGCAGGCGCTGTTCGAACTCCGCGACCCGGTTTCCGCCGTGGACGATATGGGTGTGGCAATCGATCAATCCCGGCGTGATCCACAGGCCCTTCGCGTCGTGGATCGCCGCACCCGCCCGGGTCGCGAGCCGGATCGCTGCCGCGGTCGGACCGATCCAGGCGATCGATTCGCCCTTGACCGCGATCGCCGCATCCGGGACGGCCCCATAGCCGTCGTCGCCGGACGTCATCGTCGCCAGGTGGGCGTTGATCCAGACGCGGTCCCAGTCACCGTCGTGCATGCCGTGCGAGCCGACTCGCCTCCGCGATTCGATTGCCGATTGCCGGATGATACGGCAAGCTAGGTTACCTATACAGGTATAGGCAGGAATGCGGAGCGGTGGCGGCGATGCGGCGACGATACCGGTTGGACTGGGCCCTGCTGCCGCGGGGCTGGGTGCGCGACGTGACCGTGACGGTCTCCCCGTCGGGGACGATCGAAGCGTTGACCACGGACGCGTCGGCGCACCGGGCCGGCGGGGACGTCGAGCGCGTCGCCGGGTTCGTCGTGCCCGGAATGCCGAACGCGCACAGTCACGCGTTCCAGCGCGCGCTCGCGGGACGCGCCGAGGCGCGGGCGGCGGCGCGCGACAGCTTCTGGACCTGGCGGCATGCGATGTACGCGATCGCGAACGAGGTCGATGCGGCGGACCTGCGCGCGATCGCGACGCTGCTGTTCGTCGAGATGCTGGAGGCCGGCTACACGAGCGTCGCCGAGTTCCATTACCTGCACCGCGGCCGCGGCGGCGGGTGGGATCTCGGGTCGGACGGCACGCCTGCGACCTGGGACGCGATTCGCGCCGCCGCGCGCGACACCGGCATCGGCTTGACGCTGCTGCCGACCCTGTACCAGGCCGCGGACTTCGGCGCGGTGCCGCTGCGCCCGGACCAGCAACGCTTTCGATCGACGACGACGGAGTTTCTCGACGCGATCGGGCGCCGCCTGGCCGCGGACCGCGCGACCGAGGCGCCCGGGATGCGCACCGGCATCGCCTTCCACAGCCTTCGCGCGGTGTCGATCGAGACGATCCGCGAAGTCGCCGCGCATCTGCGCGCGCTCGAGCCGGCGCTGCCGGTCCACATTCACGTCGCCGAGCAGCGGCGCGAGGTGCGCGCGTGCGAACGCGCGACCGGTGCGCGGCCGATCGATTGGCTGTTGCGCGCGGGTGTCGTCGACGAGCATTGGTGCCTCGTGCATTGCACCCATGCGACCCGGGCGGAGCTCGTTGCGGTCGCCGACGCCGGCGCGACGATCTGCGTTTCGATCAGCACCGAGGCGAACCTCGGCGACGGCTTCTTCGACACGCTCACCTTCCGGGCGGCGCAGGGCGGCCTCGCGATCGGATCCGACAGCCAATCGACCGTCGATCCGACCGAGGAACTGCGCTGGCTCGAGTACCAGCAGCGCTTGCGACGACGCCGGCGCAACGTGCTGGCGACGGCCGAGGAACCGCACGTCGGGACCGGGTTGTGGCGCACCGCGGCGCTCGCCGGTGCGCGCGCGCTCGGGCAGCCGGTCGGCGAGATCGCGGCGGGGCGCCGCGCCGACTGGATCGCACTCGATCCGTCGCACCCGGCGCTGGCCGGCGCCGCACCCGAAGCGGCGCTCGACCATCTGCTGTTCGCCGGCGGCCGGCACGCGATCCGCGAAGTGTACGTTGCCGGGCGCCGCGTGCTCACGGAGCACCGCCACCCGCTGCGTGCGGCCGCCGCGGCGGGCTACCGCGAGGCCCTGCGGCGCATCGACCGGCGCTGAGCGGCGCCGGATCAGCGTCGGGGCGGGGTTGACCATGGTTGTCTATACAGGATAAGCTGGCGGCATGTCGAAAGCTGCCGCCTCGGTCGCGCCGCTGTACCTGCGGGTCAAGCGCCACATCCTCGCGAACATCGGTTCGGGGAAGTGGGCGCCGTCGCACCGCGTTCCCTCCGAGAACGAGCTGGTCAAGTCGTTCGGCGTGTCGCGGATGACCGCCAACCGCGCGCTGCGCGAACTCAGCGATGAAGGCGTGCTGGTTCGCGTCGCCGGCGTCGGCAGCTTCGTCGCCGAGCCCAAGGCGCGCGCGCATCCGCTCGAGATCCGCAGCATCGCCGACGAGATCCGCGAGCGGGGCGGGGTATACCGGGTCGAGGTCGTCGCGCGCGAACGGGTCCGCGCGGTCGCGAAACTCGCCGAGGATTTCCGCGTCGCGCCGCGCACCGAACTGTTCTACTCGTCGCTCGTGCACTTCGAGGACGGCCGGCCCGTGCAACTCGAGGATCGCCACGTGCTCGCGAGCATCGCGCCGGATTACCTGGACGTCGACTTCACGCGGGTGACGCCGCACGACTATTTGATCGAGGCGGCGCCGCTTCAGGAGGCCGAGCACGTGCTGCGCGCGGTGCTGCCGGACGCGAGGACCGCGCGCTGGCTGGAGATGAAGCGCGCCGAACCCTGCCTGCTGGTGGTGCGCCGCACCTGGTCGGGCAATGCGATCGCGTCGGTCGCGAACCTCCATCATCCCGGCTCCCGTTACGAACTATCCGGACGATTCCGTCCCCAGAGGTGACCACGTCATGCGAACCCCACCCCCTTCCCGCGTGATCCGCGCACCGCGCGGCATCGCGCTGTCGGCGCGCGCCTGGACCACCGAAGCGCCGCTGCGGATGCTGATGAACAATCTCGACCCGGAAGTCGCCGAGAACCCGGCCGACCTCGTGGTATACGGCGGGATAGGGCGCGCCGCGCGCAACTGGGACTGCTACGACCGCATCGTCGAGACGCTGCGCGAGCTGCGCGAGGACGAGACCCTGCTGATCCAGTCCGGCAAGCCGGTCGGTGTTTTTCCGACCCACGCCGATGCCCCGCGGGTGCTGATCGCGAACTCGAACCTGGTGCCGCATTGGGCCACCTGGGAGCACTTCAACGAACTCGACCGGCGCGGTCTGATGATGTTCGGACAGATGACCGCGGGGTCGTG
>JAKBCG010000217.1 GCA_021808035.1 Pseudomonadota bacterium | reverse complement strand
GTGAGCTCGCGCGCGCGTTGGCCCGCAGCTTCGATCTCGAGGAGTCCGCGATCCAGATCCTGCAGTGGCAGCAGCTGCACTGAATCCCCTGGCGGGTCTCGCTTCCCTTCGGTGAGGCCCGCACTTCCCCAACCCCGGGTGAATCGCCCGGGGTTTTTTTTGCCGCGCGGTCCGAACCGGCCGGGATGCTAGACTCACCGGCGCGTACCGTTCGAAGCAGCGCGGCATCGTTCCGAGGAGGGAGTGCATGAGCAACCGATCGGGCCGGCACCCGCGGCGCGCCTTCGCGATGCTCGCACTGTGCGGCCTGCTCGCGGCCGGGGTCGCCGTCGCGGCCGTGCCGGTACCGCCGCCGACCGGACGGGTGGTCGACCTGACCGGGACCTTGTCCGGCGCGACGGTCGCGCGGGTCGAGCGGCAGCTGGCCGCGTTCGACGCCCGCCAGCATGCCCGGCTCGCGGTGTTGATGGTTGCGACGACACGACCCGAAAACATCGCCGATTTCGCGGTCCGCGTCGCCGACGCGTGGAAACTCGACCGCCCGGGCGTTGGCGACGGCGCGATCCTGATCATCGCGAAGAACGACCACCGGGTCCGCATCGAAGTCGGTTCCGGGCTCGAGGGTGCGCTGTCCGATGCGCTCGCGACCCGGATCGTGATGGACACGATCGCCCCGCATTTTCACGCCGGCGATTTCGACGGCGGCGTCGAGGCGGGCGTCTCGCGGATGATCGCGGTGATCGACGGCGAGCCCTTGCCGCCGCCGGATCGACGCTGGACGATCGGGCGCGAACGCGGCCCGCGGGGGCTGCTGCCGCTGTTGATGATCGTGGTGCTCATCGGCGCCGGGGCGCTGCACGCGCTGATCGGCCGCCTGCCCGGATCGATCGCGGCCGGCGGTCTGGTCGGCGCGCTCGCCTGGAGTTCCAGCCACCGGCTCCTGGTCGGCGTCGGTGCCGGCGTGCTGGCATTCGGCTACGCGCTGCTGCTCGGCGGTGGATCGGGGTGGTCGAACGGCGGTGGTTGGCGCGGTCGCGTTGGCCTCGGCGGCGGGGACGGGCCCTTCGGCGGCCGGGGCCCCGGCGGCGGCGGCATTGGCGGGGGGTTCGGCAACGCGGGCGGGGAGGCCGGAGGCGGTGGCGCCTCCGGGAATTGGTGATGACGGTGGTGAGTTCGCTCAGGCACCTGCTCACGCCCCAATGGCGGACGCGCATCGCTTTTTCCAGGCGCACGCTCGCGGCGATCGAGGCGGCGATCGAACGCGCCGGACGCAACCATGCCGGCCAGATCCGCTGCGCGGTCGAGACGGCGTTGCCTGCGGCGCGCCTGTGGCGTCGGGTTTCGCCGCGGGAACGCGCGCTGGAGGTTTTTTCGTCGCTCCGGGTCTGGGATACGGAACGGAACAACGGCGTACTGATCTATGTGCTGTGGGCGGCGCGATCGGTCGAGATCGTCGCGGATCGCGGATTCGCCGAGCGGGTGCGTCCCTCGGAATGGGAAGCGGTCTGCCGGCTGATCGCCGGGTATTTCGGCGAGGGCCGGTTTCGCGAAGGCGCGATCGCCGGGATCGACGCGGTCGGCGGGTTGTTGTCGAGTCATTATCCGTCGACCGCGGCGTCAGCGGGGGTGGCGGAAAACCCGCCGACCGGCCAGCAAATATTGTTATGACGTTGATTTATTGAGATAATTAAATGTTACCGGGGCCTTGTCGTGCCGCCGCGGGTCCATCGATTGCAATGCCATCTGCCATGAATTCGTCGAACCTCACCGTGTCAGCGATGATCCGAGCCGTCGCGATCCTGGTCGCAAGCGCGAGCCTGGGGGCTTGCTCGTTGTTCCGGCCGCCGCCCGCGGCCGACCAGCGCGCCGACGTCGCGCCGCCCGCCGCGGCGCCGGCCCCCGCGCCCGCGTTGCCGACCCCGGTCGCGCTCGACCGGTTCGTGCTCAAGGGTCCGTACGACGACATCGTCGGCTACGTCCAGCGGACCACGATCGGCAAGCACGACACGCTGTCGGATGTCGCGCGCCGTTTCGACGTCGGTTACGACGAGGTCACTCTCGCGAATCCCGGCGTCGATCCCTGGTTGCCCGGTGTCGGCCGCGTGGTCGTCGTGCCGACGCAGTTCATCCTGCCGGAGGCGCCGCATCGCGGGGTCGTGATCAATCTCGCGGCGATGCGGATCTACTATTTCCCGCCGCGCCGGCGAGGCCAGCCGCAGATCGTCTACACCCATCCGATCGGGATCGGGCGAGTGGCGTGGAAGACGCCCGAAGGGACGACGCGGATCATCGGCCGGCAGAAGAACCCGGTGTGGATCGTTCCGAAGTCGATTCGCGCGGAGCACGCGAAGGAAGGCGACCCGCTGCCCGCGGTCGTGCCCGCGGGCGATGACAATCCGCTCGGCCTGTACATGTTCCAGCTGGGGTGGCCGGGCTATCTGATCCACGGGACGGACAAGCCCTACGGCGTCGGGATGCGCGTGAGCCACGGGTGCATGCATCTGTACCCGGAGGACATCAAGCAGTTCTTCCACATGATCCCGATCGGCACGAAGGTCACGGTCGTCAATCAGCCGTACCTGTTCGGCTGGCGCGACGGTCGTTTGTACATGGAGGCGTTCGCGCCGTTGAAGGGCTACCGTCGGTTGAACTGGACGGCGGAGCGGCGCCAGATGCTGCAGCGCGCGCTGCATACGCCGGCCGGACGCATGGCGATCCGGCGCGGCTTGCGGATCGATTGGGGACGCGTGATCGCGATGGTGCATGCGCCGCGGGGCGTGCCGGTCGCGATCGCGCAGCATGCGCCCGGAGTCGATGCGGTCATCGCGCAAGCGCCGCTCGTCGCCGATACGGTACCGAAGGGCTCGAATTGGAACGGCGTCGAGCAGCTGTCGATCAGCCCCAAGACCTACGATGAGTTGACCGGCATCGGCGCCTCGCACAAGACGGCGCCTCCCGCGGCGACGCCCCCATCGGGACATTGAGCCCCCGGCGCGCGTTCGCGTTCGCGGCGTTCGCCGCGTTGGTGATCGCGAGCGTGCCGCTTCCGGCGCGCGCCGGTGCCCCGGTCGAGCGCTCCCATGCGAATCTCGACGCGTTCCGGGTCACGCGGATCGCACTCGATCTCGACGCCGACTTCGTGTCGCAGCAGCTGCGCGGTACCGCGGTGCTGACGGTGCACCGGCTGGATCCGTCGGCCAATCACCTGGTGCTCGACACCCGCGGCTTGCGGATCTTCGAGGTGGCCGAATTGACGCGCGCGACCTACGGGGCGTCGGCGCCGATCGCGCCGTTCTGGGTCAGCCGCCCGTTCCGCCTCGGTGTCCCTGATCCGGTCAACGGCACCGCGTTGATCATCGACGTGCCGCGCTCGGATGCGCCCAAGGAGTCGTTCCGGATCGAATACGAGACCTCTGCGCACGGCCTCGGCTTGAACTGGACCACGGCGCGGGCCGGCGGCCACGGCGCGCGGTTCCTCTATGCGCTGTCGCAGCCCGATGGCGCGCGCAGCTGGATCCCGCTGCAGGACAGCCCGCGCGCGCGGGTTCGAGTGGTGTTGCGCCTGCGCACGCCGTCGGACATGGTCGCGTTGCTCAGCGACGCCTTCGGCCCGACGACGAAACCGGCATTCGCACCGACGTCGAAACGCGCGGCCGTGCATGCGTTGAGCACGCGGCGCGCGCTCGCGCCGGCGCAGCTCGATCTGGTCGTCGCCGACCTGAAATTCGCGCCGCTCGACGACCACGCCGGGGTGTATGCGGCGGGGTGGAGCGCCCGCGGCCCGGCGCGCGCGCTGCGCGACTACCCGGCGGCACGAGCCGCCGGCGACCGCCTGCTCGGGGTGAGCGCCGGTGCCCGGCGGGATTTCGTGGTGATGCCCGCCGCGTTTCCGTTCCGCACGCTCGCGGTGCCGGGACTCAGCTTGCTGTCGCCGACGCTGTTCGATCGAGCGCGGGATCCGGTGCCGCTCGCCGCGCGGCTGCCGTTCGCGGCTGCGCAGGATGCGCTCGCGCCGGCGACTCGCGCCGACGCCTGGATCGGGGAGGCGTTCGCCGCGTACGCGCAGAGCCGCATCGCGGCCGAGCTGGCCGGCGCGCCGGCCGCCGCGGCCCTCGACACGCTCGCCTATCTCGAGCAGCGGGCGCCGCTCGCGGACTCGCCGCCGCTCGAGCGCCTGTGCGGCCAGGACGCGACCACGCGCCTCGGATACGTCGGCGCCCGCCGGCTCGCGCGGGAGAAGGGGCGCCTGTTCTTCGCGACGCTGGCCGCGAGCGTCGGCCAAGCGCGGTTCGACGAGCTCGCGCGTCGCTGGTTCGCGGCGGCGGCCGGGCGCCCGGTCGGCACCGCGCGGTTCGAGGGGTTCCTCGCGCATCACCTGACCGAGCCGAAGGGGTCCGCGATCCGTCCCGCGGACCTCGCGCAGTGGCTGCACGACCCGGGCGTGCCGGGCGCCGTCGCGCTGCCCGACGCGGCGTCGTTGCGTGCGGTCGATGCGGTGCGCTCCGCGTGGCTCGCGGGCCGCGTTCGCACCGGCGCGCTCGGCGCGCGCCATTGGTCCGAGCCGCAGTGGCGGTACTTCCTCGAGGGGCTGCCGGCGCACGTCGGCGCCGCCCGGCTCGCCCGACTCGACGCCGCGTATCGGCCGATGCGCGTGCTGCCCCCGCACGCGCAGAGCGAGTGGTTGCGGATCGCGATCGCGAACCGCTATCCGCGCGGCACCGAGGCTGCGAGCGCTTACCTCGCGGCCGGGGGGCGGCTCGATCTGCTCGAGCCGGTCTACGCGGCGCTCGCCGCCTCGCCGCACGGCGTCGCGCTCGCGCGGCGGGTGTATTCCAGCGCGCGCGCCGG
>JAKBCG010000216.1 GCA_021808035.1 Pseudomonadota bacterium | reverse complement strand
TACGAGCCGCCGCAGGGGGAGGTCGAGGAGGCGATCGCGCGGGTGTGGGGCGAAGTGCTCAAGGTCGACTCCGTCGGCCGCAACGACAACTTCTTCCAGCTCGGCGGACACTCGCTGTCGCTGGTGATCGTGAGCGAGCGACTGCGCCGTCACGGCATCCACGTCGACGCCGCTGCGTTCTACGTCCAACCGACGCTCGCCGGCGTCGCCGCGACCGCGCGCCGGAGGGATCGACGCAGCGCGACCGAAACGCAGCCGCGTATCCCGGCGGGCTGTACGAGGATCACGCCGCAGATGTTGCCGATGGTCGCGTTGACCGCCGAGCAGATCGAATGGATCGAACGCAGCGTTCCCGGGGGGGCGGCGAACATCCAGGACGTCTATCCACTGTCGCCGCTTCAACACGGAATCCTCCATCACCATCTGACGAGTGCCGACGGTGATCCGTACGTGATGTCGGCTTGCACGCGCTTCGAGCGCCGCGAACAGCTGGATGCATACCTTGGCACGTTGCAGGCGGTCGTTCGGCGTCACGACATCCTGCGGACGGCGTTCTGCTGGAGCGGACTCGAGCAACCCGTTCAAGTGGTGTTGCGCGAGGCGCCGATTTCGGTGCGGGAAGTGACTTGCGACCCCGACGGTGCGCCGACGCCCGAGCAGTTGCGCGCACGTTACGATTGGCGCCGTTATCGGATCGACCTGACGCAGGCGCCGCTGTTTCACGCGTACGTCGCCCACGATGAGCGCGCGGGATGCTGGTGGTTGCTCGCCCTCGTGCATCACTTGATCGCGGACGCCCGCAGCGTCGAGGTGCTGCGCGAGGAAGTGGCGGCGATCCAGTCCGGCGCGTCCGATCGGCTGCCGTCGCCGGTTCCGTTCCGCCAATTCGTCGTCGAAGTGCTCGCGCAAGCCACGGCGGGCGATCACGAGTCGTATTTTCGATCGGTGCTGGCGGACGTCAGCGAGACGTGCGCGCCATTCGGACTGCGGGACATGCACGATGCGCGGTCGGTGGCGAGCGCGAGCGAACGACTCGACGCGACGCTGTCGATGAAAATCCGTGCGAATGCGCAGCGGCTGGGGATTTCGCCGGCGACGCTGTTCCATGCCGCATGGGCGCTGGTGGCAGCCAAGGCGGCGGGCCGGACGGACGTGGTGTTTGGAACGGTGTTGTTCGGTCGGCTGCAGGCCGGAGACGAGGCGGACCGAGCGATCGGCATGTTCCTGAACACCTTGCCGCTGCGAGTCGTGCTCGGCGAAGATTCGGTCGAGACCGTGGTCCGCCGGGTATCGGAGTCGCTGGCGGGCCTGTTCCGGCACGAGCACGCGTCCCTGTCGCTCGCGCAGCGATGCAGCGGCGTCGCCCCACCCCAGCCGTTGTTCACGTCCTTGCTGAACTATCGGCACGTGTCGGGGCGGTCGGGTGATTCCTCGGGCGACGTCGCGTCCGGATCGGGGCTCCAGTTCGCCGAGGGCCGCACCAACTACCCGCTGAGCGTGTCGGTGGACGACGACGGCGAGCGGTTCGAGTTGACCGTCGACGTCGTGCCGGCGATCGGTCCGAGGCGAGTCTGCGCAACGGTCCGCACGGCGCTGCGCTCGCTCGTCGAAGCGCTCGAGAGTCGATCGAACGCTGCGATGGCGCACTTGTCGATCGTGGACGAGACCGAGCGGCGACAGGTCTTGCGCGGATGGGCTGGCGCGCGCGTGGACTACGACCGCGAGCGCTGCGTGCACGAGCTGATCGAAGCGCGCGTGCGCGAGCGGGGTGACAGCGCGGCACTGGTAACGACGAATGAGACGCTGAGCTACGCCGAGTTGAACGCGCGGGCGAACCGCGTCGCGCACCGACTGCGCGCGCTCGGGATAGGACCCGACACGCGCGTCGGGATCTGTCTGGAACGCGGCGCCGGGATGGTCGTGTCCCTATTGGGCGTGCTGAAGGCGGGCGGATGCTACGTGCCGCTGGACCCCGCGCATCCGGCGGAACGACTGCGCTGGGTGCTCGAGAACAGCGGGGCCGGAGTGCTGGTCACCCAAGGCAGCCTGCGCAGGCGATACGAGGGGCTGGCGGTCGAAGTCCTCGAGCTGTCGGCGGACTCGTCGGGGCGTTTGAGGGACCCGGATGACGATCCGGTGTGCGACGAGGATTGGAGCGTCTCGCGGACGGGCGTGAGACCCGAGCACCTGGCGTACGTGATCTACACGTCGGGTTCCACCGGTCGACCCAAGGGCGTGATGGTCGAACACCGACAGGCCGTCAACGTGATCGGACAGTACGCCGATCATGCGCGATTCTCGTCCGACGACCGCATGCTGCAATTCTCGTCCTTCGGCTTCGACGTGTCGGTGGTCGAGATCTTCTCGACGCTGACGGCGGGGGCGACGCTGGTGCTGCGCCCCGCGCACCTGCTCGCGCCGGACCCGGAGTTCATCGCGTACCTCGATGCGCAGCGGGTCACCGTCTGCGACCTGCCGACCGCGTTCTGGCAGCAGTGGGTGTCCCTGTTGTCCGAGCAGCCCGGTCTCGCGCCGCCGTCGCGACTGCGGTTGATCGTCGTCGGTGGCGAGAAAATGGAACTGCGGTTCCTGCGCGACTGGTTCGCGGCGCCGAGGTCGCGTCATTGCCGCGTCGCGAACGCCTACGGCCCGACGGAGGCGACGGTGCAGGTGAGTGCGATCGAGTACGGCGCGGAGTCGCAGCTACCGGAGCGGGAGGTACCGATCGGGCGACCGGTGGCGAACACGCGGATTTACATCCTGGACGAGCAGGGCGAGCCGGTGCCTGCTGGGGTGACTGGGGAGCTGTACGTGGGCGGGGCGCAGGTGGCGCGCGGGTACCTGAACCGGGAGGAGTTGACGGCGGAGCGGTTTTTGCCGGATCGGTTCAGCGAGGAGCCTGGGGCGCGGATGTACCGGACGGGGGACCTGGGCCGGTGGCTGTCGGACGGGACGATCGAGTACCAGGGTCGCAACGACGGGCAGGTGAAGATTCGGGGATTTCGGATCGAGTTGGGGGAGATCGAGGCGCGGCTGCTGACCTATCCCGGGGTGCGCGAGGCGGTGGTGGCGGTACGCGAGGGGGAGGGGACGAAGCGGCTGGTGGCGTACTACACGCGCACGGCGGGGACGGGGTCGATCGAGGCGATGAGCTTGCGCGAGCACGTGCAGGCGGGGTTGCCGGAGTACATGGTGCCTGCGGCGTACGTGGTGTTGGAGCGGCTGCCGTTGACGCCGAACGGGAAGGTGGATCGGCGCACGTTGCCGGAGCCGACGGCGCAGTCGTACGCGGCGCGCGCGTACGAGCCGCCGCAGGGGGAGGTCGAGGAGGCGATCGCGCGGGTGTGGGGCGAAGTGCTCAAGGTCGACTCCGTCGGCCGCAACGACAACTTCTTCCAGCTCGGCGGACACTCGCTGCTCGTCGTGCGCGTGGTCGCGCGCTTGCGCACGCGGCTCCGCCGCGACATCGCGTACGACATGCTGTTCTCTCGGCCGATCCTGCACCAATTCGCCGCGGCGATCGAGGCGCACGGCGAGACCGAATCCGATCGGATACCGGTCGTTGCGCGGGATCATCCCGTGCCGGTCTCTTACGCGCAGGAACGCTTGTGGTTGATCGCGCAGACGGAGTCGGCGAGCCGCGCGTATCACGTGCCGATCACCTTGCGGTTGCACGGTGCGCTCGATGTCGCCGTGCTCGAACGGGCGCTGGGCGCGCTGCTGCGTCGCCACGAAGCGCTGCGAACGACGTTCGTCCGCGTCGACGGCGTGCCGATGCAACGGATCACACCACCCGCTCAGGCCCGGCTCCGGCTCGCGCAGGTCGATCTGCGCGACGAGCCCGATCGGTGGAAGGCGCGACTGGCCGAGACGTTCGCGGCGCCTTTCGATCTGGAAGCGGGTCCGCTGTTCCGAGCGTGGCTCGCGCGCATCGGCGAGTCCGAATACGTGCTGCTGCTCACGATGCACCACATCGTGACCGATGGTTGGTCGGTGGGCGTGCTCATGAAGGAAATCGCGACGCTGTATCGCGACTACCTCGCACAGCGCGGCGACTCGCTCCCGGCGTTGCCGGTTCAATATGCGGACTACGCGTGCTGGCAGCGGGAGCGACTGCAAGGGGAGCGCCTGGACGCGTTGCGCGCGCACTGGCGGGCGGCGCTGGAGGGTGCGCCGACGCGCCTGTCGCTCCCGCTGGATCATCCCAGGCCGTCCGTACAATCGTACGCGGGTCGGGTCGAGATCATCGCGATCGATCCGCCGTTGTACGCGGGGCTGGATCGATTGAGCCGAAGCCACGGGGTCACGCTGTACACGACGCTGCTTGCCGCCTGGGCACTCCTGATGTCGCGTCTGTCCGGCGAGGAAGAAGTCGTGATCGGCTCGCCTTCGTCGGGTCGGGACCGGAGCGAACTCGAAGGCGTCGTCGGGTTCTTCGTCGATACGTGGCCCTTGCGGCTGCGTTCCGCCGCCGATCAGACTTTCGCGCAGCTGTTGCTCGACGTGCATCAGCGGGTACAGTCCGCGCGCGTGCACGGGTCGCTGCCGTTCCAGATGATCGTCGAGGCCGTCAATCCGCCGCGCGATCCCGCGGTGCACCCGATCTTCCAGGTCATGTTCTCTGTGGAGAGCCACGACGCGACTCCAACGGATGCGCCCGATTTGCGGATCCAGCCGATCGACGCGATCGAGCAGTCGACGACGCATTTCGACCTCGCGGTGAACTTCGAGGTCGGCGCACAGGCGCTGCGCGCAACGGTCGAATACTCGACCGCGTTGTTCGAACGGGCCACGATCCTCCGTTGGATCGCTTGCTTGCATCGCCTGCTCGCGGGGATCGTCGCCGACGAT